>CADCTM010000429.1 GCA_902805485.1 uncultured Coleofasciculus sp.
GGGTGCTGCTGTCGGTTCGTCGGCTAAAACGATCTTAGGTTGACTAACTAAGGCACGGGCGATTGCGACTCGCTGTTTTTGTCCGCCCGACAAGGCCTGCTGAATCACAATTACACCGAGCGGCCCCGGTTTGAGACCCGCAGTCAATCCGAATGAGAGTGCGGAAAGGAAGAACTCATTCATGGCGATTTCTAACGACCCCGTTCACCCGCCGCTAGCAACCTTTCGGACTCATCAAACAACTTTAGACGGTCGGTGTGCAACGGGATTGTTAGGCGGTGCGGCAACCTCCCTCTGTATCATTGCACACCAACTGTCAACTTCTAGGTAACTGGTGTAACCCAAAGCGAATGCCTTGAGGATCACGGCAAGCACAAAACTTGCCAAAGCCAGATTCCTCAGGACCCGGCTCATTTGCTTCCCCTCCCAACTCCTTAACCCGTGCGATTGCTGCCATTAAATCAGGAACATCGAAGAAGATAAAGAACTGGGGTTCTGGATCATTGCCATGTAATCCGACTTTAATCGATGGCGTTTGAAACCAACCTTCATCATCACTACCCATCGGATGAAAGCTCCACCCAAAAAATTGCTCGAAAAAGATACGGGAAAGCGCTGCCTCTTTCGCGCCAATTTCAAGATAAGACACTTCGCTAGCCATTTTACGTCTCCCAACTCTAATGGATAAGACGCTACGATAGCTTTGGTTAGGGCATGGTGTCTTGAATAAAATTGACCTCGCTATTCATCAATGATATCGCCAGGAGTGCCAAGAAGGTCGGGGAAATGGGCTGTTTGGTACACTGTTGGGACACACCCAGCAAACCAATGAAATTCTCTTGTGAAGTGGCTTTGGTCGCTATAACCGCACGTTGTTGCGATTTCATTCAGTGCGTAATCCTCTGAATCGGTCAGAAGTTGATGAGCACGAGTAAATCGAATCCGACGGGCAGCGGCTTTTGGTGTAACCCCAATTTGCTCTCGAAAACAGGTTGCAAAATGCCGATCGCTCCAACCTAGCTCTCTAGCAAGATGTCGAATTGGAATGCACCCACCATAGTTTTCAAGCTGTTCCCAAGCCCATTGAACCTCTGATCGAATGGTCTGATTTGACCTAGTAATTTTTTCGGCAAGAAATCGCTCCACTATAGCAAAGCACTTCTGCCAAGAAGAACTCTCACTGAGTTGTTCAGCAAGCAAATCCGCATCGCTGCCCCAAAGATCTTTTAAGTCAACAATTCCTTGCGTCAACTCAGCAGATGCACCACGGAAAAGCTTGTTTGCAGTCCAAGGAAGAAGTTCGATCTCAATACAACGTTGAACGCCCTCATGTTTGACAAGCAAAGGCTTTTCACCTAATCCAATCACAAAGGCTTGCGATTGGATAGATGTTGCGGAACCCACAGGATTAATCCGTAAACAATCACCGAATCCTAAAATAACGATGACTCGATCTCTAGGAACCTCAAGCCGACAAACAGGGCGACCGGCATCCTCGTGGTAGCCGCTATAGGAACAAGCCCAACTCTCGAGATTTTCAGATGGCATTCCCTCCACATATTCCCACAAAGCCATGTTCAAGTCGCTGCCAGTCTTCTGTTCCGAGCCATCAGACATTCTACCCTCCCTCGACGGTTGTGTCGCAAAAACAATTTGAGGGTTTTGTTGCAAAAACAGAAAAGCCACAAAGGCTCCTGAGTCATCACCCAGCTTAGGCAGCCACGCCCAATACTTGAGCCATGAAGTTCAGTTGAGCTAGCACATCCCCTTTGAGCACTCCCATGACTTGTCCCTTGCGTAGCATGTGCATTGCCTCATAACCCTTGATTGTCCTCCGAGCCGAGTTGAAGGATTTGAACCCCAATCCTGGCTTGATCAGTCGCTGCAGGAAGCGATGATCCTGCTCAATCACGTTGTTGAGGTACTTGTTCTGCCGTAGCTCGGTAGATGAGAACAGCGTCTTGTCTTGCTGGAGGGCAGCAAACGCTGGCGGATAAGCGGCATGTTTGTCTGCATTGATGACACTTGGCGTTGTGCTGTTTCTAGCATTAAGGGTTTTGTGGAAGAACCGCTTTGTTGCTTGAGAATCGCGCTTGGCACTCAACAGAAAATCCAAGGTATCTCCATATTTGTCAACAGCTCGATACAGCCACTTCCCTTGACCTTTGACCTGCACATAGACTTCATCGACTCTCCAAGAGCCAGTAGGGGGACGCAAATGGCAACGGCAGCGCTTGTCCAACTGACGAGCATAAGCCTGGACCCACCTGAATACGGTTGAATGGTCAACCCTCAAGCCGCGTTCTTGGGTTAATTCTTCCACTTCCCGATAGCTGAGGCTGTAGCGGCAATACCAGCGCACGCAACGAATGATGATTGCAGGTAAGAAATGACGCCACTTGAACAGATGTGACTTAGACATACAAGGAGTGATTCTACAGGCAAGAATCTTCTACCCTACCAGACAGCCTAATTTGTCGGGTAGGAAGGACTCTCTCGGTGTTTAGGCACGCTTTGTGTTCCCTGTTTCTCTCTCCTTTCGGAATCGAGAGTGTCACAACATTCGACCATACACGCTTGAGAGCCTTCCCCCCACAGAAGCCCGCCTGCGGTTTTCCCG
>CADCTM010000430.1 GCA_902805485.1 uncultured Coleofasciculus sp.
ACTGAATCGGTGCTAGCCTTCCCACCAGCACTTCTCCCAAAGTTTTGCTGAAACTATCGGTAGATGTTTCCCTTTACTTGGCGATGAGCAATATGAGGCAGAGTTGTAGTTATAACTATTGCGACTAAGTTATAACTACAACTATGCCTTATATTGCTCATCGCCAAGTAAAGGGAAACATCTACCGATATCTTGTAGAGAGTTATCGTCAGGATGGTAAACCCCGCCAAAGACCACTCAAATACCTTGGGGCTACCCCAAATCTTCCTCAAGATGCTCCAACCGCTGTTGTATTATTTGCTGGCGGTGGAGGTGTAGAGTGTGGAATGGTTGCCGCGGGCATCCGACCTGTCCTCAGTGTCGAGCATGATCCAATTAAAACGGGATTATCGTCAGCTCTGGCACGAAATAACCATCTCAACTTCAAGCCTTATGGTGGCAAAATCATTTCTCAAACCGTCGAGGAGATTGCCCAAGCTGGATTTCCAGATTTTCCAGGTAATCTAGATTACCTACACGCTTCTCCCGTCTGCTCAAATTTCAGTTTAGCTAGCCAGGGAAAAGAAGGAACAGAGGATATTAATGCCGCAATTGCAACAGCTCAAGCAATTAGATATCTTCAGCCCAAGTGCTTCACTTTAGAAAATGTGCCTGCCTATCAGGATTCAGAATCTTTGTATATGATCGACCAGACTCTTAAGGAAGAAGGCTATCAAATAGTATCTGCTGTACTTGATGCGGCTGATTATGGAGTTCACAGTCGAGAAAACGCTTCATACTCAAGGCAACTAGGGGAAGCACACCAGGACTACCAGCTAAGTTGCGGCAAGTAGGTTGGTATGAAGCCATTGCACACTTGATTCCTGAATTACCCTCTTCAGAACTGCTGCCTGCCCAACAAAAGGCAGTAGAGAAAAAGCGATCACTTCAGCCTTCTATTCAAGCGTTACTGATAGAGCGAACTGGATTTAGAGATGGTACGCCAAAAGTGCGCGAACCTGCCGAACCTTGCTGGACAATTAAACGCTCAATATTTACTGATCAGAACGGGAATAACCGTAGCCGATTCATTGATGTTTGGCTAGCCGATGGAACTATTAAAGCGTTAACAATCGAAGCAATTGCTTGTCTTCAATCTTTTCCGTCTTGGTACTATCTGCCAGATCAGGTCAGTGTGGCTGGCAGTATTCTTGGCTATAGTGTACCTCCTCTGTTAGTCAAAGTGTTGGTTGCCGATTAGAAAATGGGACACTATATGCTTTCTTGTCTGGGGTTGTGCTCACGGGAAACTGGCACAGAAGAAAGCTAAGATATTGAACGCTCAAACTAAGTAATAGATTCCAGATGTCAGCCTCGGTCAGAATCCAGCCAAATGGCTTCAGCGTTCAATACCCCAAAACACGATGGCGGGTTATTTTCGTTGAGCATTCGTCTGGAAAATTTTACTTTCGCTTCAGCTCGCAAGAGTTTTGGTTTGAGCCTCGTGATCGCTACCGCTATCCCAACCACGACGCGGCAAAGCGTGCTGCCTTCTGCTTCCTGGAACTGATGAAAAGGTTGGAGCGCTCGCGCATGAAACTCAATATTCTCTCCGAGATAGGCATCCTCAAGTTTCCCCAAGAAACTTACCGCTCTAGCCAGCTATGGCTGTTAATTGACCGCACTCGCTATAGTTGGGAAATCTTTACTTCAGATGGTGTTTGTCTGCGAGCGCAATATTGGTACAAGCACCCTGATACAGCTTTGGCTAAAGCCAGGGCACACATTGATCGGGAGCTAGCTGTTACTAAAATCCTAGAGGTCGTAGGGTGGGTTTAGTCAGGCGAGTGCCTATTACCAATTACCCGTGTCTAAGGGTTAGACACCGACCTGGGAGGTAGGGCAGCGCGATTGCCTGTTCCCCCGCTCAAACTCTTCCTGTTTAGTAAAGTGGGGCTGAAGCCTTACGCGATTCATCCAGCGGTCGGGTAAGACGAGCGATAGTATGGAAGATAAGCCTTTACAGGCACTGGGTAGGGTGGTCATCTGAGTAACATCAGTTGTGACCACCCTTTGAAAATGCAAAAGTCCTGCACAAGTCAGTGGGTTTGGCGTCTCTCCCTGTCGTGTTTTTACGGAATTACGGCATCCCTTCTTCTTCAGTGGATAGTATGCAGCTGCGAGGCAATTTCTAGGTCATTAAAGACATCTGAATAAGATTTAACTAAGTTCTCAATACCCTCGCCAAGTTTTTTTAATCGGTAGCGAGTATCACGTAGCGTTGTCTCAACATCGATTGTCATTTATTTTATAGTTAATAACTACACAGAAGTATTTAGCCATCTGTACTTGAGTCGTCTCAAGTGCTTCATTATGGATGCATAGATTCACCGCGTTAGCTTTTTATTTTGACTTTCTACCACCTTTTCTATTTTTGGAATTAGTCGCTCTAGGTGGTGGAGTTTCCCATTGACAACGCCAGGTCTTATCAAGCAGTCTTTTGAGACTAATTACCTTAATATTTCCACCATGAAAATCACCATCTCGACTCTGAATTTTTATAATTTCATAGCCAATTCCATTAAGTTATTCAGATAAGGATATAGAGCCATAATGGTTATATGAATCTTCAAT
>CADCTM010000431.1 GCA_902805485.1 uncultured Coleofasciculus sp.
CAATCAATGTTTTATTTAATCGTTTAAATTACTAAAAACCAACAACTGATCCTAACTAAGCATCATCATCATGAGCAAAGCGATGGAAGAGGAAGTCGAGGGCATAATTCCGTAGTTTATAGTATTCTGGATCTTCCATAATCCGGGTACGATCGCGGGGACGTGCAAAGGGAATATTCATCACCTCGCCAATTTTAGCATGGGGACCATTGGTCATCATCACTAAGCGATCGGCTAAAAACAAGGCTTCATCAATATCATGAGTAATCATCAAAACAGTACAGCGATGATCGTTCCAAATTTTCAGCAATTCTTCTTGTAATTCTTCCTTAGTAATTGCATCCAATGCACCAAATGGCTCGTCTAAAATTAAGACTTCGGGACGAATTGCCAATGCCCGCGCAATGGAAATCCGCTGTTTCATTCCACCAGAAAGTTGAGTCGGCTTTTTATCCGCCGCATCCAACAGTCCTACTAGTGCCAAATGTTCCCGAACGATCGCTCTTTTTTCGGCTTGCGACTTGGTAGGATTAACGGCATGAACCGCTAAATAAATATTCTCAAACGCCGTACGCCAAGGCAATAGGGCGTAGTTTTGGAACACAACCATGCGATCGGGTCCCGGTTTAGTGATACGCTTGCCATTCACCCGCACTTCCCCATCTGTGGGAAATGCGAAACCCGATACCATGTTCAAAAGCGTCGATTTACCACAGCCAGAGTGACCGATAACGCAGATAAACTCGCCTTCTTCTACGGTTAAGTTAACGTCTTCGAGGACTGTATAAGGACCATTCTTTGTCGGATAGACTTTGGAAACATTTTCAATTGTCAGAAAAGGTTCGCGGCGGGTAGCAGTTGCCGCAGACTGTCGGGTTGTTTGAGTATCTGTAAAACTAAGAGGGCGGTTAACCATTTGTCTCGTTGTAATTTATTGATTGTTGGTGATTAGTTGTTAGTTATTGGCGATTAATTATGGGTTGTTGGTGATTAGCTTGCCTCAACCAACAACTCATAATCTTAAGCCGCTACACGAGGACGTGAATCGAGAATAACTTCCGCAATACTGATATCGCGTTTAATTGCTAAATCCTGGAGATAGCCGATGGGGTCATCTGGATTAAACGTCGTGCCATCAGATAACTTTATCGCCCCACGAGTATATTTAACATCCAAAATCCCTAGTTCTCGCGCCGCTGTACTAAATACGTTAACTCGACACACCCGTTCTAGAACTTCAACCCAGTTTCTGGGGAAAGGAGTATCACCCCAACGCGCCATCTGAGTCATGTGCCACAAGTGTTCTGTCCGGCTGGGACGATTAACACCATCTCCATAAAATAGATGGTGAGCATATTCACGCATCGGTTGATCTAAGCTACAAACCGCACTATTAGGATCTCCCAAGTGGATATAAGAAATGTCGGTACTGACATACTCGCGCTGGGCAGTAATTTGACGCACCTCTAAGGCATTGGCAGGATCGGCGCAGTACTGGCAAGCTTCTAGTAACGCTTTAACTAAGGCAATGTGGGTGTTGGGATAAGCGTTTGCCCAGTCTTCGCGAACACTGAGAACTTTACCAGGATGTCCTGGCCAAATCTCCAAGTCTGTGGCAACGGTGAAACCGACTCCTTCCATTGCTGCCCGGATGTTCCAGGGTTCTCCCACACAGAAACCATCAATGGTTCCGGCTTGAAGATCCACAACCATTTGCGCCGGGGGGATTGTTTTTAACATTACATCGCGATCAGGATCGATGCCACCAGAAGCTAGCCAGTAACGCAGCAGCAAGTTGTGCATTGAAGAGGGATGAACCATTGCCATCCGGTGCTGTTGCGCTGGGGAATCCAGCAGCATTTTTTTGAAGTCTGCCAAGGTGTAAATCCCTTGGTCATAAAAACGCTTGCAGAGGGTGATCGCGTTGCCGTTGCGTGTCATGGTTAAGGCGCTAACGGTCGGCAATGGTTTGTTTTCATGACCTCCCAGAGTCAACCACAACGGCATTCCAGAGGGCGTTTGGGCAGCATCTAAGTAGCCGCCGACCATGCCATCGACAATCCCACGCCAGCTTGTTTCGCGCACGAGGTTGACTTCATCCAAACCATGCTTGGTAAAGAAGCCTTTTTCTTTGGCAACGGCAAGGGGAGCGCAAGCAGTTAAGGGGACGAAACCAATGTCTAGGTTGACTTTTTCTAGTCCATGACGCGCCACAACGGATGTTTTTCTCGCCCGAATTTTTTTGATTCGCTTTTGTTGGTTGAGGAAGTAAATCATCTCGGAGCGCAAGCTGTAATAGCTGGGATGCTCGACGACTTCCATGCGCTTGCGGGGACGGGGAATGTCTACTTCGAGAATTTGACCAATTTTTGATTCTGGTCCGTTGGTGAGCATGACGATGCGATCGGATAACAGCACGGCTTCGTCAACATCATGTGTCACCATGACGCCCGTGACTTCGTTTTCCTCACAAATTTTCATTAATTGCTCTTGCAGGTTGCCCCGTGTCAGGGCATCTAGTGCGCCAAATGGTTCATCAAGTAGCAGTAATTTTGGGCGGAGGGCGAGGGCACGGGCGATCGCAACTCGTTGTTTCATCCCCCCGGATAATTGTCCAGGTTGCTTATCGGCAGCATGGCGCAATCCCACCATATCAATATGCTGCTCAACAATGCCTTTGCGCTCACCGGCTGGCAAATCTTTCATGACGGAGTTGACTGCCAGGGCGATGTTTTCCCGGACTGTGCGCCACGGTAGCAGTGAGTAGTTTTGAAACACTACCATGCGATCGGGACCGGGTTTCGTAATCCGTTGCCCTTCTAAGGTAACTATGCCCTCGGTTGGCAAATCTAAACCGGCAATCATGTTTAGGAGGGTGGATTTACCACAACCGGAGTGACCGATTAAAGAGACAAATTCTCCTTTTTTAATCTGCAAGTCGATGCCTTTTAGAGCAACGTACTGCCCACCACCTGTTAGGGGAAAAACTTTATCAATTTGGTCAACTGCAACAAAGACGCTCATTAGTCTTTAATCCTTCTTTCTTAGTCAGTCAGTGGTCATTGTGGAGAGATGCGTTTGTCTTTTCTTAGTCATTAGTTATGTTCTTCACTAATGACTAAGAACTTCTAACTATTTTTGTTCTGGGGGCAAAATCCGACCCTCGAGCCAAATCATTAGTTTGTCGAGTAGTAAGCCAACGGCACCGATGTAGACAACAGCGAGTATGACTTCGCTAACTTGGTTATTTTGATAAGCATTCCAGATGAAAAACCCGATGCCAACAATACCGGACATGACGATTTCTGCGGCGATAATTGCCAACCAAGCTAATCCCAAGGCGATTCTTAAGCCGGTGAAAATGTAGGGAAGTGCGGAGGGGATAAGAATGTTGAAAAAGTATTCTTGCTTGGAGAGTTGCAGAACTTTAGCAACGTTGTTGTAGTCGCTGGGAATTTGTCTGACACCGACTGATGTGTTGATTAGGATGGGCCAAATTGCGGTAATAAAAATTACAAACAATGCAGCAGGTTCGTTTTGTCTTAATGCAGCTAATGCGATTGGAACCCACGCCAACGGTGCAACTACTCGTAAGAATTGAAAGATGGGATCTAAGGCTTTTGACATCAATTTGCTTGTGCCAACTAAGATACCCAAGCCAATACCAACAATCGCGGCTAGTGTGTAACCGATCGCAACTCGTTGTAAGCTTGCCCATACTTGCCAAAACAAGCCTTTGTCGATGCCACCTCGGTCATAAAACGGCCATCCAATTAGTATCCAGGTTTCTTTGACGACTTGAATGGGTCCTGGTAATGTTGCGCCTGGAGTAAATGAAAATAACTGCCAGACAAATAAGAAAATTGCGATCGCGACAAGCGGTGGTATAAGTTCAGGAATTTGCTTTTTTACATAAGTTACAAAAGCATTTTCTGAGGCATTTACAATAGGGCGTCTTTGGGCTGTGGTCATGACTGTCTCCTTCTCAGATTCTGTGTAATAAACAAGTGAAACTTACTGTTAGCAACGAGCATCTTCCTGTTTTTTATTTTAGTTAAATTGAGTTATAAAAAATCTCAAACTTTAACCAAAATATTGCTTGCTAACAATTGAAACCAACCTAAATTTGAACCCTCTTAATTTTCAGACTCTTCAAATATTCTTCGGGTTTTTCTGGATCAAACTTGATGCCATCAAAGAATTCTTCAACGCCACGAGATGTGCTACTGGGAATATCATCAGCAGCAACACCCATTTCTTTTGCAGCTTCCTTCCAAATATCTTCACGGTTAACTTTATCGATAATTTCCTTGGCTTTTCCTAGCATTTCTTTAGGCATGAAACCCCAACGAACGCTTTCTGTGATAAACCACAAATCATGGCTCTTATAGGGATAAGAAACGCTACCTTTCTCATCTTTCCAGTAGTAAGTTGCCAGCTTTTTATCATCAATAACTCGACCATCACCCATATTGTATTTGCCTTGAAATGGACTCATAAGCACTTCCGCTGGCAGGTTAAAGTAGTTGCGTCCAGCTAGAATTTGTGCCGCTTCTTGCCGATTGTCAAAATTATCCAACCACTGTTGTGCGTCCATAATGCCTTTCAAGACAGCTTTTGTAGCCTTGGGATTTTTATCAACCCAATCTGCTCTTATTGCCAGGTATTCTTCCGGGTGATTTCTCCACATTTCGGCTGTCAATGTTGCTAAGAATCCAATCTGATCCTTGACAATTCGATAGGGCCATGGGTCTCCCGTACTAAAAGCATCCATCGTACCTGTCTTCATATTCGCGACAGTCTGGGCAGCAGGCACAGTCAACAATTTAATATCCGTATCGGGATCAATACCACTTGCTGCTAACCAGTAGCGAAGCCAAAAATCCTGGTTAACTTGTGGGAAGGTATGGGCAGCAGTAAACGGAGTGTTTGCGCCTTTGAGTTGGGTGAAAAGTGCTTTGCTTTGATCTAGTTTTGTACCAATTCCCTTGCCTTTGTGCTTGTTTGCGAGCGCAATTCCATTCCCGTGAGTAATCAACTGCGCCAGAAGAAACATAGGAACTGGCTTATTACCCTTAGTGATGATGCCTTCAGTAATCAGATGAGGCATTGGCATTTGATACTGTCCGCCATCAACACCGCCACCGGCTGAACCAATTTCGGTATTGTCCCGCATTGAACCCCAGTTAGCTTGCTTAGAAACATCGACATCGGTCATGCCGTACTTATCAAAGAAGCCTTTTTCTTTAGCAATAATTAGAGGAGCTGCTTCAACGATCGGAATATAACCCAACTTAACTTTTGTTGTTTCTGGGGCTTGGGCTGGGTCAATTTTTGCCGGTGCAACGGTTTGGGCAGTAGTCCTGCCGGTAATACTATCAGGAGGATTTCCCAGGCAACCTTTCAGTAATATAGAACTCGCAGCCGAGGCGCCAGCCGTTATTAAAAATCTACGCCGAGAAGAAGAAAAATTGCTCATAAAACCTCCTTGCAGCCACTCCCCTCATTGGGGCTACTAAATGAATTGCTATGTTCTTTATGAAATCAAAAAGATTGCTACAATTTTGCTCAAGTTTGATGGTTATGAGTAACCAGCGCTCAGGCTTATCCAAACCTAGCGGTCAAACTTTTTGAGAATTCGCTAATGTTAATAGTGGCTTTCGACCAACAGTTAACCGGAATTAAGATTTAATACCAAAGCGCGTTTGAAAGTCATTATGAAAGCAGTTTCAGATCTCTAAGATTACTGGACTGCGTTCATATTTAAATTTCTTTATCTATTGCAGCTTGCTATATAGCTTACCATCATCAATCGCTCAAAAATGAGTTTTATCTCTTGAATATGAAATAAATCTTAAATGATAACCATAAGAGTATTCTTATTTTTCTTAACCTTTTGAAACTTAGAAGGCTGGCTTATAGAGTAATATCTATGCAAACCATTAAATTCGTCAATATTTAGTTACAAATATCAAAGTGCGATGTACTGCCAACGGCTAAAAAATTATGCTTAACACGAATCGGGTCATTTTACCCCCCATTTAAGGATTGGGAGGTAACAAAACTAGGGATGGCTAAAAAATTCCCCTCGATAGCTGTTAATTTTCTCAGCTTGCCTTTACTAAAATTGAATCTCCTTGAATCTTCGCCTCATAAGTGGCTAAAGGCTTGCTAGCAGGCTCTTTCAGGATTTTACCTTCAGCGCTGAATTTCGCCCCATGACAAGGACAGACAAAGGATTTATCGTCTGCCTTCCATTCCACCGTACAGCCTTTATGAGTACAGGTAGGATTCACAGCCAATACAGTTGTCGAGTCAGTCGGGTTGCTGACAACCAGTAACGAACCTGTGGCAAATTCTTTTTTCAAGATTTGACCATTTTGTTTCAGTTCTGCTACTGTGCCAATAGGCTGGAACCCATCAGCACGGGGTGGGCTAGCAGGTGATTGGGACTTCTCGGCTTTGGGAGAACAAGCGGCAAGGGCGATAGGTAGGGAACTAGCAACACCACCAACTCCCACCCACATTAAAAAATCACGACGGTTCATAAAGATGTATTAGGGTATACAGATTGCTTAATTTTGGCACGACACTTTTTTAAGCATGAGGATGAGATAACGCGAAATCTTCTAATACTGATTAAGAAACGATGAATAACGGACATTCTCGCCATTTTGTAATTATTTGCCCTGGCATCCACGATTTGCAGCTAACGCAGGATTTTTTAGAGGCGTTGCGTAGTAGCGAAGGTAATATATTGAGTTCTTTAATTAATAATATTTTGATTTTTCCAACTGAAGACTATCCAGCTTATTCAGCTATACATATTTTAGAATTTTTGCAGCGTCAAATTAATGAGGTGAAGACGCCATTGGTTTTTATAAGCTTTAGTGCTGGAGTTGCCGGGGCAATTGGTGCAGCTTGGAGCTGGGAATTATTAGGAGGAAAAGTTAAGGCGTTTATTGCAGTTGATGGGTGGGGCGTTCCTTTATCTGGAAATTTTCCAATTCATCGCCTTAGTCATGATTATTTTACTTACTGGAGTTCTGCGTTATTAGGTGGTGGTGAAGATAGTTTTTATGCTGATCCAGCAGTTGAACATTTAGAGTTATGGAAATCACCTGATAGTTGCGGAGGTTGGTGGGTTCAGGCGGCGGCAGGAGGCAAAGCGGAACAGCGACATTACACGACTGCCGCACATTTTGTTAATCGGTTGTTGCAGGTTTATGTTTAGGTAGCAAATCCACTTCCGAATTTGACCTAGCAACTGTACTTACTGATCTTGTTAGAGCGAATCATTAGCTGAAGTCCACCGCTCTCAGAGGTAAAACATCATCGCTCATAGAGCGGTATCATCTCTGATAGGCAGTATAAACCCAAATATTCCACCGATTCCAATTGAGGATGATGAACAACTGAGTCTAAAAACTTTTTACCTAGACTTTGGTTTCTATGAGTTGGCTTAACTATGACGTCAAAAATGAACGCTTTATAGACAAAATCTGTTAGGACACGAAGGAAGCCGATGAGGTGATCGCACTCATCTACCAATCCGATGATAATATCTGAAGCTACCAGCATCTTCGTAACATCTTGCCGAGTTCGGTTTTGGCTCCAGAATTCATTTATGTACAAGTCTGTCAATTCTGAAATTTGTTGCTCAGTCAGTTCTGAGACAGTTCGGTAGCGCTCTATATTGATTAGAGTCGAGCAATTAACAGGGCTTTTTCACGCTTAGTATAGCCCCGGATGGCTGTATAAGCGATCGCATCACTGCCAGGATTGAAACAGTAATATCTAACCACTCTTCCAAGCGCGATTTGTGGAACCCAAAGCCTTCCTGGAAGCGTTGCGTTGCGCTCCCTTGAGTCGCTTTTGGGCTTTGGGCAGATGGCGAGGATTCTCAACGGTTATTCCCATCAGAATCGGTGTAGAAGTGATTCAATCCCATGTCCAGTCAATCGTGCGCTTGATCCGTTAGCGCTCCTCTGTGCATTCCACACATCCCCAACAAACAGGAAATAGTATCCATGCCTAACGACGAACCACTCTTACCAGATTGATTTGTTCAACCCCAATGAGCAACTGCCTTGTCACCTTAAAATGCGATCCCCTCTGTGCCATAGTGCCTCAAATCTTACAATGTCAGAGCGTTGCCAGAAGTGCAAGCAAATCGCTAACCGAAAAAATTGATGCAAAAACCGCAACTATGATCAATTCCCAAAACCCTCTCGACTGTAATCTTTATTACTATTACAATAATGGGCTGACCTGAAGGCAGATAACGAAATATTAATCGACAGTTCAGGTAAGCAGCCATTAAATAGAAGACTTAAAGAAAACTTGGCTCCTAAAGGTGAGGTTAACAGGTGCGCACTCAAAGTATCTCTAGAAAAGAAGTCCCGCAGCAGACAATCAGTCGCCAGACTGGTGCATTTGCCCTAATGGACAGTCTTAAACGCCACGGCGTTGAACATATTTTCGGTTATCCCGGTGGCGCAATTTTGCCCATTTACGACGAACTTTATCAGTGGGAAGCAACGGGCGAAATTAAGCATATTCTCGTGAGGCATGAGCAAGGCGGCGCCCATGCTGCTGACGCTTATTCCCGTGCTACTGGCAAAGTCGGCGTTTGTTTTGGGACATCCGGTCCCGGTGCAACGAACCTGGTTACAGGTATCGCCACGGCTCACATGGACTCGATTGGGATGGTAATCATCACAGGTCAAGTACCGCGTGGAGCAATTGGTTCGGATGCGTTTCAGGAAACCGATATTTACGGAATTACCCTACCCATAGTCAAGCATTCTTATGTGGTGCGCGACCCCAGGGACATGGCGCGAATTGTGGCAGAAGCCTTCCATATCGCCAGTACAGGGCGTCCGGGACCTGTACTTATTGATATTCCAAAAGACGTTGGTTTAGAAGAATTTGATTATATTCCCGTAGAACCTGGTACGGTCAAGTTAACTGGTTATCGCCCCACAGTGAAGGGCAATCCTCGGCAAATTAGCCAAGCCTTAACTTTAATTCGGCGGGCACAAAGACCTCTATTATATGTGGGTGGTGGTGCGATCGCTTCTGGCGCCCATGCCGAACTCGGAAAACTCGCCGAAATCTTCCAAATTCCCGTGACAACAACCCTGATGGGCAAAGGTTGCTTTGAAGAAAACCATTTCTTAGCGCTGGGAATGTTAGGAATGCATGGCACCGCCTATGCCAACTTTGCCGTCAGCGAATGTGACTTGTTGATTGCCGTCGGGGCGCGTTTCGATGACCGAGTAACGGGCAAGCTGGATGAATTTGCCGCCCGTGCCCAAGTGATTCATATTGATATTGACCCCGCTGAAGTTGGGAAAAACCGCGCGCCGGAAGTGCCAATTGTCGGTGATGTGCGGCAAGTACTGATTGATTTGTTGCGTCGCTACGAGGAATTGGGTATCCCACCCGAACCCAATCAAACTCAAGCATGGCTCGCACGAATTAACCAATGGCGCGAAGATTACCCTTTACAAGTACCTGAGTATGCCGACTCTTTGTCACCGCAAGAAGTGATTGTGGAATTAGCAAACCAGGCACCGAATGCATACTATACGACCGATGTGGGTCAGCATCAAATGTGGTCGGCGCAGTTTTTGAAAAATGGTCCACGTCGCTGGATTTCTAGTGCGGGACTGGGAACGATGGGTTTTGGATTACCTGCCGCAATGGGCGTAAAAGTGGCGCTACCCGATGAACAAGTGATCTGTATTGCAGGTGATTCCAGTATTCAGATGAATATTCAGGAGCTGGCAACCCTAGCACAGTTTAAGATTAATGTCAAGACTGTGATTATCAACAACGGCTGGCAGGGAATGGTGCGACAGTGGCAGGAAGCGTTCTATGGAGAACGTTATTCTTCCTCGAATATGGAAGTGGGGATGCCGGATTTTGTGAAGCTGGCCCAGGCATATGGCGTGAAAGGAATGCGGATCGAGAGCCGGGAGGAGCTGAAGGGAGCAATCGCCGAAATTCTCGCTCACGAAGGTCCAGTACTCGTGGATATCCCGGTGAACAGAAACGAAAACTGTTACCCAATGGTTGCTCCCGGCAAGAGTAATGCTCAAATGCTGGGGTTGCCCGAACGGAATAAACTCGAAAAAGCAATAGAGTTAGTTTATTGCAGCCACTGCGGGGCAAAAAACATCGCCAGTAACAACTTCTGTCCCGAATGCGGCACGAAAGTTTAGTTTCTTAGACGAGATCTTTTGCCAACAAAGCGCTCCCAAAAACTTTTGTAGAGACGTATCCTATCCTTCGGGAACCTCTGCGGGGTAAGGGAACGAAGTGCCCGAATCGGTGGAACGTCTTTACTTGTAAATTAGTGGATGTTAATTAACTGACACTCGCAGTCTGTAACTAGCATTCCCTCTCGTTCCACCAACAATAATCCGATAATCGCCTGTTGTTGGTAATACGCCACTCCAGCTCGTTGCCTCCTGCTTGATTATCTGTCCATTCGGACCCTGGATATCAAAAACGGCATTTTTCTCAAGGGAGGTAATACTAACAGTCATCGTCTGACGACGGTTGGCAGCAACGAGAAATGTATCCCTGGTGCCGCGCACGACACTAGTTGATACAGTTGCGGCATTCGCACCCCGTGAAAAGCGCATCCGCTCAACGCGATCGCCTTTTGCAGCTAAGAGAGTGGATTTAACTGTTGCTGTATTCTGAATGGTATTTCCAGCAATCGGCACAATTGCGGCGAGTTGTGTGGGTGCAACAGCGAGGAAAACGACAGGAAAAGAGAAAAAAGCCCCAAGGTTCATAAACTTGCGTCAGTGGAAATACGATGGACAAAACACGACTTTAGCCGATGAGACTCTCATTTAGGGGAGAGCGGAATTTCTTTGCAAAAAAAATAAATAAACCTTTTGTGTATAAAGATTTTCTATTTTTGAAGAGAAAGTTAGAACGCCATTGCCTGAAGATTGCCTTGGCAGGGAAAACGCTAGAAGAAGTAGAT
>CADCTM010000432.1:0-2236 GCA_902805485.1 uncultured Coleofasciculus sp.
AAAGTCGAGGAATTGCATTAGCAAGGGTTGATTTACCTGAACCAATTGCACCAACAACCGATACCATTTCCCCCGCATTAATCGTGAAGTTAACATTTTTAAGCGCTGGAGTTTTTGCACCTGGATAGGTAAAATTCAGATTTCTTGCTGTTAGCTGACCTTTTACTGGTGTTGGCAAACTAACGGCATCAGGAGCATCTTTAATTTGAGGATCAACAATTAAAATTGACTCGATGCGGTCAACACTAACTTCACCGCGTTGATAAGCCGTAATTGTAAACCCTAATAATGCGGTGGGGAAAACTAAACGTTCTGAATAAAGCAGCAGTGCAACAAAATCACCAACCGTAATTACACCACGCGCAATAAACCCTGAACCCAACCACAGTAAAACAAGTAAGCTAACATAGGCAAGTGCTTCAATTAGCGGAAATAAGACGTTCCGTGTTTTTGCCAAATCGAGGTTTGCATCTAACAATTTGTCGTTGAGCTTTCGGAAAGCACTGCGTTCATTTTCTTCTTGAGCATATATCTTAATTAGGGAGATGCCACTCATATCTTCCTGAATTAATTCGCTCAAACTTGAGAGTTCTTCCTGGACTTTTTGCTGTTCCAGGCGTAGCTTTTCACTAAATAGTTGAACGGTGATTAACATGAAAGGATAAACAGCGACCGCCAGCAGCGTCAACTGCAAGCTAATCGACATCATCACAGGTAGCGTTAAACCATAAGCAAACACGGTATTTGCTAAACTTAATACGGCAAATCCCAAGAGACGGCGGATATTATCAACATCACTAGTAGCGCGGTTAATTAAATCCCCCGCCGTATTCGTGCCAAAATAAGATGGCTCTAGCCTGAGTAGATGCTGAAAAATCTTTTGCTTTAGGTCAAATTCTACCTGACGTCCTAAACCAAATAATAGAATGCGCGACGCCATCCGAATCGCCCACATGACGGTGGAGAGAAGTAAGATTAGGATGACAAAACGCCAGATTTCATCAAAGTTGAAAGCTGTTCGGAGTTGGTCAATGCTATCCCTAATTAATAGGGGGATATAAACGCCGATCGCATTAACAATCAGCAGGGCAAAAATACCAAGAAAGGTCTGCCGCCTGTGAGGACGCAGGTAAGTCAGCAGTTTTTGGAGACGCGAGTTAGCCATCTTACAAATTTAACAAGTTTTGTTTCGTGAAATTCCTTTCTTAGGGGAGATTGAGCAAATTCAGGGTTAGGGAGTAGGAGAAGTCAAGAGTTTGCTAAACTTAAAGGCTACGTGTCGGTATTTGTGCCAAAGCCATGACAGCCTCACCAGTTGCTTCCCTTCCCCTCAGTGCGATCGCTTCTTCTACCCGTCAAGCGGCACGGCAATTAGCAGTGCTGCCCACTGAGGAGAAAAATCAGGCAATAGAAGCGATCGCCAAAGCCCTGACAGCGGCTACACCGGAAATTTTGGCGGCAAATGCTGCCGATTGTCAAGCCGCTGAAGCTGAAGGTCTTGCCAAACCGCTTTATAATCGCCTGAAGTTGGATGCAACGAAGCTAAAAGCGGCAATTGATGGAGTGCGAGATGTTGGCAAGCTAAACGATCCTGTTGGCAGCATCCAAATGCATCGCGAACTTGATCAAGGCTTAATTTTAAAACGAGTTAGTTGCCCTTTGGGGGTTTTGGGAATAATTTTTGAAGCACGTCCCGATGCCTTAATTCAAATCACTTCCCTGGCAATAAAATCTGGTAACGGTGTTATTCTTAAAGGCGGAAAAGAAGCAATTCGCTCTTGTGAAGCGTTGGTAAAAGCGATTCATCAAGGATTATCAGAAACAGCCGTTGATCCAGCAGCAGTTCAGTTGCTAACTACGCGAGAAGAAACTGTTGCACTGTTGCAGCTAGATGAATATATCGATTTAATTATTCCCAGAGGTTCTAATTCTTTTGTGCGGTTTGTGCAAGAAAATACGCGCATTCCGGTATTAGGTCATGCTGATGGTATTTGTCATCTTTATATAGATCAAGTGGCTGACCTTCAGAAGGCAGTAGATATTACTGTAGACGCAAAAACTCAATATCCGGCGGTTTGTAATGCCATTGAAACATTGCTGATTCACTCGGCAATTGCCCCAACGTTTTTACCCTTAGTAACAGCCGCTTTGCAGAAGCGTAATGTCGAACTGCGAGGGGATGAGTTAAGCCGTGCCATTGTGGATATATCAGCGGCGACAGAAGCAGATTGGTCTA
>CADCTM010000432.1:2293-2611 GCA_902805485.1 uncultured Coleofasciculus sp.
GTAGATTCTTTAGAAACTGCAATTAATCATATTAATACTTACGGTTCAAGACATACTGATGCCATTGTCACAGAAGACCAGGCAATTGCTGATACTTTTCAGGCTCAAGTTGATGCGGCGAATGTGTTTCATAATTGTTCTACCCGCTTTGCTGATGGTTTTCGCTATGGGTTTGGTGCGGAGGTGGGAATTAGTACTCAAAAGATGCCGCCGCGTGGTCCTGTGGGGTTAGAAGGATTGATTACTTATAAATATAAGGTTACGGGAAATGGTCATGTTGCGGCGAGTTATGTTGGGGAGGAGGCGAAGTCTTTTACG
>CADCTM010000433.1 GCA_902805485.1 uncultured Coleofasciculus sp.
GCCAATAGCTGTTGGTAAAAAACTAAAATCTGACATTTAGACTCGAAGGTCAGTGCCAATAGCTGTTGGTAAAAAACTAAAATCTGACATTTAGGCCCAAAGGATCAAGATTATGTTGGCTCTCAATTATTAGTAAGTAAGCGAAGAGATGTTTTAGTATGAAGGGGGTTGTTGAATAAAAGGATAATCTAACCTATCTCAAAAAATAGGTATCTTGTTCACATCTAAAATGTTCATTTCATGTTTCAGTAATGCCTCTAGATTGCCCCATTATGGAAGAAGGTATGTGTAATGGCTAAAAGCATTTCATCTTTACCGTCAGTTTTAAAACGGCATCGTTGGCCTGCCCTAGCTACCTTTGCTTCCGTAATTGGTGCATCGATCGCCTATTTGGTTGTCGCCCCCCCTGTGTACGAAGTGACAGCACGACTAATCCTTGACGACAAACAAGTAAGTGTTTCACAATTGGGTCGTGACCTTAGCCAAGTGCCTTCCGGTACACCAGGAGGTCCTAACCCGATCGCGAATCAAGCAGAACTTGTTAAGTCGCAACGAGTTTTGAAGCGAGCTGTTGATAAGGTTTTCCCACAAGGACCAGGGAGTCCAAAGAGTAAAAAAGCAATAACCTCGCTCGGTAAGGGTTTAAAAGTAAAAATTGTTCCTGCTACGAATATTCTTGAGCTGAGCTATCAGGATCAAGATCCGGCTTTGGCAACAAGGTTAATCAATGCCGTCTCAGAAGTGATGGTTGAGGAAAGTACGGAAGCGATCCGCTCAGAGGCTAAAGCGGTGCGGGAATTTTTGGAAAATGAGGTACCTAAGCAGCGGGTGGCCGCTGGAGCCGCTGAAGGGGCTGAAACTCGATACAGACAGCAAAGTGGTCTTATCTCCTTTGAAGAGCAAACGAAAAGCTTAGTGGAGAGTTTAGCCACACTAGAAGATCAAGAGCGTGTTCTGTCTGCCCAACTTCAAGAGGTAAAAGCACGGAGCAACGAACTTCAGCAAATAACAAATAGTAGTACGCTTCCGAATGCATATGCCGCCGGACGCCTTGGTCAAGATAAAGACCTCATAGACTTACGGGTTAAGCTAGCCGACTTGGATGGGCAGTTAGCTAAAGGGCGATCACGCTTTACGGATGATAACCCAGCGATCGTTTCGTTGCTTCAACAACGAGATTCTATTCTTGCCCTATACAATTCCAGAGTTTCTCGTTTGTTGCCGACAAATCAGTCTGTCCCATCCGCCAATATAGCGTCTGACGAGTTGAGCCAGAAGCTTACCTCTGAATATATTGCTGGTGAAACTGATCGTATAGCACTTGAAAAGAAGCTAAACGTTTTGCAGGCTGAACGACTCCAACTTCAGCAGCGCATTACTCAACTACCACTCAAGCAACAACCGCTTACTGTACTAGTCCGTCAACGAGAAGAAGCTACCGCCTCTCTGAAGTTGCTACAAGGCAAACTAGAGGAAGCGCGGATTGCTGAAGCCCAACTGATTAGTAATATCCGAATAATTGAGGAGGCTGAATTACCCTCATCAGCGGCTGGACCAAATAAGAAAGTTGTGATATTGGTTGCTATTGTATTTGGGACAATCTTAGCTGTTGGCATTATTTTACTTCTAGAGGTGACGGATAATAGGCTACGTGATGCCTCGGAAGCTGAAGAATTGCTGAAGTTTCCAATCTTGGGAGTCTTACCTAATATACCGGAAGAGGCTGAGAGCCTTGAACAACCTGCTCAATTCTTAGACAATGTAGAGTTGGTTGAGCCTTACCGCCTGCTCCTCAAAACCTTGAATTTTCGCACTTTTGAAAAGTTACGGCTCATCGTTGTCACTAGTACTCTAACTGGAGAAGGCAAATCACTGGTAGTTTCGCACTTAGCTGCAGTGTCTGCTATGTTGTCTCAGCGCATATTGATTATTGATGCAGACTTGCATCGACCTAGGCAACACAAGTTATTTGGCTTACCTTCTCAGCCCGGTCTTACGGATGTAATTGACAAAAAGCTAAATCTTCTACACGCGGTGCAACCAACAGGTATCGCAAACCTATCTATGTTAACCTGTGGTGAATTGTGCGATCGCCCTGCGTCGTTACTGGAGTCAGCCTCGATGAAGTCTCTTTTGGGAGAAGCCGCAGCTCATTACGACCTTGTAATTGTGGACACTCCACCCGTTAGTAGTTGTGCGGATGCGAATGCCTTGAGTCGATATAGTGACGGATTGGTGATGGTTACGCGCCCAAACTTCACTCCAAAAGAGATGGCGCTTCGAGCAATATCGGACTTAAAAGGTAATGGAGTCCCCATCTTGGGGATTGTTGTTAATGAGATGACCAACCGGAAGCAAAAATCGTACCGCAAGTCCCTGAAACGTTACCATGCCCCACCCAAATTCTTCAAGCATCTAAATGATAGAGGAAGCCCTGTTAAAAATTCTGTAAGAGGCTAGATCTTTGACGACTTACCCATTATGAAGAACTCCAAACCTCAATTCCCCATAGTTCTCCCTGACCAAGGATCAATGGAAAAAGCCTCCATGACAAAGGGGGGTTGGGGTCGCAATTGCATAAGTCTATGTTTCTTTGTGCCGGGGCGAT
>CADCTM010000434.1 GCA_902805485.1 uncultured Coleofasciculus sp.
ACAACCGATGTAGGAAGTTTTCCACCTAATGCCTTTGGGTTGCATGATATGCACGGGAATGTGTCGGAGTGGTGTCAAGACACCTGGCATGAAAATTACAACGGAGCGCCCACTGATGGAAGTGCTTGGGTAGATGAGAATGCTAATCAAAATATAAGGATACTACGCGGCGGTTCCTGCCTCAACAATCTGAATTTTTGTCGTTCCGCGTCTCGCGACATCATCATTCCCGACAACGATGCCCACGATATTGGGTTTCGGGTTGTGTGCGAGTTTCCGAGGACTTTCTAGCCCTTTACACTTTCCCCTTTTGCCCTTTGCTCTGTTTTCTTTTCCCTTATTTCGCGCGAAGCGTGGTCACATAATTGATTCAGAGGAGCGATCGCTACGTAGTTCAATCCTTGCTGCCTAATTTGCGCTGGCTTCATCTTGTAAATCTCCACCATCATTTTTTTGCATCAAGTTTAAAGCCAAAGTCAGCAAATCCCACATGAGAAGGAGCAACGCATCCCAACAGCCTTGCTATCCTGAAGATAGTTGCCCTGCTCGCACGCCCACGCACAACCACGATGACTGAACAACCTACCCGCATCTGTATTCTCGGTGGAGGCTTTGGCGGTCTTTATACTGCCTTGCGCTTGAGCCAACTGCCTTGGGAAAAGTCACAACGACCGGAAATCATCTTAGTCGATCAAAACGATCGCTTCTTATTTTCGCCCCTATTATATGAACTGCTCACAGGCGAACTCCAAACCTGGGAAATTGCCCCGCCTTACGAAGAACTTTTGGCAAACACAGGAGTGCGCTTTACTCAAGCGGCAGTTGCAGGAATTAACGTTGAGGAAAAACGGGTTTACCTGCAAAATGGTCCAGAATTTTCCTATGACCGTTTGGTAGTCGCAATGGGTGGTGAGACGCCGCTGGATATGGCACCAGGCGCGGCAGAATACGCGCTGCCTTTCCGCACTGTGACTGATGCCTATCGCTTGGAGGAAAAGCTGCGGATTTTGGAAGAGTCTAATGCTGATAAAATCCGGGTAGCGATTGTTGGTGCTGGTTACAGCGGTGTTGAGTTAGCTTGCAAACTTGCAGAAAGATTAGGAGAACGGGGACGCCTGCGGTTGGTTGAACTGAGTGATTCGATTCTCAGAACCTCTCCAGATTTTAATCGAGAAGCGGCTCATAAAGCTTTAGACGACCGGAATGTTTGGATTGACTTGGAAACTTCTGTTGAGTCAATTGGATCGGATACGATTTCGTTGATGTATAAGGCACAGGTTGATACAATTCCTGTGGACTTGGTGCTGTGGACGGTTGGGACAAGAGTTGCATCGGTTGTGCGATCGCTTCCTGTTAAGCAAAACCAACGCGGTCAACTGACCACAACCCCTACTCTACAGGTGCTTGACCATCCGGAAATCTATGCTCTGGGCGACTTAGCAGACTGCCGGGATGCAGAAGGTCAACAAGTCCCCAGTACTGCTCAAGCGGCGTTTCAACAAGCAGATTATACCGCATGGAACATTTGGGCATCCCTCACCGGGCGTCCTCTGCTGCCCTTCCGCTATCAGTACTTAGGGGAAATGATGACGTTGGGGACAAATAACGCGACTTTTACAGGTGCAGGTGTGAAGCTGGATGGTCCTTTAGCTTATCTGACTCGCCGTCTTGCCTATCTCTACCGGATGCCGACTTTAGATCATAAGCTGAAAGTTGGCTTTAATTGGATCGCTCGACCCCTGGTAGATTTATTATCTGGCAACGGATGATCTAGCGGATTTAACGGATAGCGAGTCCAACGAGCGTCTGAGTTATTGTTGCTACTCAATTATCAATTATCAATTCCCAATTCCCCATGAGTGATAATAAACTACCCAAAGTCATTTTTATTGATGCTGTTGGCACGCTGTTTGGTGTGCGGGGAAGTGTGGGGGAAGTGTATAGTGCGATCGCACATCAATTTGGGGTTGTAGTTCCGGCTGAAACTTTGAACGAAGCCTTCTTCCAGGCGTTTGCCGCCTCCTCTGCGCCGATTTTTCCGGGAAATGACCCTGAAGAGATTCCGCAGTGCGAATTTGAGTGGTGGCGGGTAGTAGCATTACGCACGTTTCAGCAAGCGGGTGTTCTGAATCAGTTTGCCGATTTTACTGATTTTTTCGATTACCTTTATCACCATTTTGCAACCGCTCAACCGTGGTTTATTTATCCCGATGTTGTGCCAGCATTGGAATCATGGCGACGGATTGGCATTCAATTGGGTGTTTTGTCTAATTTTGATTCCCGCCTTCACTTTGTTTTAAAAGCACTAAAGCTAGAGGAATATTTTACCTCTGTCACGATTTCTACGCAAATGGGCGTTGCTAAACCTGATCCAAAGATTTTTACAATGGCTTTAGAAAAACATTTCTGCGAGCCTAAGGATGCCTGGCACATTGGTGATAGTTTTAAGGAGGACTATCAAGGTGCTAAAGCGGCAGGATTAAGAGCAATTTTGGTGGAACGTTCTGAACATATGGTACGGGTGGGAGCGTAATTGAATTTTTCGGATTTAGCTCTGAAGTTCCTACTTTCTAGTTCACTAACTTTGTTTAGGTGGTGCGGGTTTT
>CADCTM010000435.1 GCA_902805485.1 uncultured Coleofasciculus sp.
TTTTAAGCACTTAATCGGATTAGGTTAGCCTCCTAGTCTCTCAGGGATAGCGATTAGGAGGCATTTAGGTAGCTAGGGAGTTCTCAATTTAAACTTCGTCGTGTTTCGCTCTATTTAGTGAGTGAAGAATCCGGAAGACGATGGCATAACGTTCGCTTTCAACTTCTGCTTATCGGATAAATTGCCACATCGCTTCTTTTTGAGGACGCCTTAGAAAATTAATCTTTTTTGTCTTGTTGCTGTCGATCTTTGACCGCTCTTGTCAATAGATAGGTTGCTAAACTACTCAACGACCGACTTTCTTCTTCAGCCCATTTTTCTAAAGCGGTTTGGATGTCTTCTGGTAAATAGGCGGTTACTCGCCCTTTAAGTTTCACCATTTCTACATTTTTATACTTCAACATATTCTATTATAAGCTTTTTCAAGAATTATTAATAGATTCTGAGTGATATTAAACTAGATTGTGACAAGATATAATATTTAAAACTAGATGAATTCCTCTCAAAGTGTTGGTAATTTTTTGTATTTCTTCCTAGCGAGGGACTAATCAAAGATTTTTCGCGGCATATCATAATTGAATCTCCATCTTGTTTCTGGGCGCTGCCGCATCAATCACCATGTCACAAGCCAATTTTATGGAACTTGCCACACCCGGAGACAACGACGCCCTCGTTAGCCAACTCAAGCGGATATTTGAACCCAAAGGCGTGACTGCGAAAGTTAGCATCAAGCACGAGGGTTTGCATATTATCCTGGAAGCGAGGGAAACTCCCCAGCAACAGGAAGCGATCGCCTTAATTCGTGAACTAGTCAGTCGAGTTAAACTAGAGCTTAAAACTGTAACCGTTTATGGGCGTCAAATTGGGGATGAAATTCCTGATTGGCAAGAGACGTTTTTATTAGCTGTCGGTATTCCTAACCCAGCAGAGGAAATTTCAGGTTTTAGCTCTTTTGTCAAGATGGTATCCGGCATTGGGGAGTCGATTGGCAACACCACATCCCAGGTAGGGAAAGTGACGGTAGAAACAGCAACAGGCGTGGGTGAGGCAGTTGGCAAAACAACCTTCGCTACCGGGAAAGCATTTGTGGACACCGCCTCTGGGATTGGTAAGGCAGTTAGCGATAGCGTGTTTCATAGTGGGAAAGCGATGGTAGAAACCGTTGCCGGCGTCGGAAGTGCGATCGCGGGAGTCGGAGGCGGTGCCGCTAAATACACTTTCCAAATCCTCAGTCAAATTACGCAATTTGTCGCCGGTGCGCCCATCCTCCGCAAAGTCGTTGATCAGGTAGATTTAGTTAAAGCCCAAGAATCGGTAAAAAAGCTCAAGCAAAAGTATCCTAACGAAACACCGCGACAAATCGCCCACCGCTTCATGCTAGAGAAGGCGATTTATGCGGGAAGCACTGGGTTAGTTACGAGTTTGGTGCCGGGATCGGCGATCGCTTTATTTGCCGTCGATTTAACCGCCACCTCGGCATTACAAGCGGAGATGGTGTATCAAATTGCCGCCGCTTATGGACTAGATTTACACGCTCCCGTCCGCAAAGGCGAAGTTTTGACGATTTTTGGTTTGGCGCTTGGGGGAAATAAAGCGATTAAAGCGGGTTTGGAGTTGTTGCAAAATACACCCGTGGCGGGTGCCGTGATTGGTGCAAGTACGAATGCGGTAATGCTTTATACAGTAGGCTATGCTGCCTGCCGCTTTTATGAAGCCAAGCTGAATGCTCAAACGATGGAGGCAACGCTGGTTGCTTCAACAGAGGCAAGTGAAGACTATTTAAAAACTGCGATCGCCCAACAAATTATCATGGATCAGATTCTGGTTCATGTGATTTGTGCAGGAAATCCCAGCAAGACTTGGGACGAAATTTTACCAGAATTAGAAGCTTTAAATATCAGTCCCGCCTCTTTAGCTGTAATTAAAGCTAACCTGAATCCCCCCTCTTTAGAGCAACTTCTGGCACAACTTAGTCGTGATTTTGCCGTACCCTTGTTGGCTCAATGTGAGCGAGTTGTGCAACAAGATGGCGTCAGGACAGCAGCAGAAGCTAGGGTAATTGAAACGATTTCTCAGAAGTTTGCAATTAATTTAAACACAATGAAAACAGAGCTGATGTTCAGTTAATTTTTCAAATTATAGAGCAATTTGCTCTTTTGGTGTAATACATAAAATTATTGGAGCGGATTTAGAATTACTATTGTATTCAAACCAAATCTTGGCTCTCCAAAACCTGTCCAAACAGTTTGTCTGTAACGAACTTAGATGGATAAAACTTTAAAAAGCCGGGAGACTTTTAGATCATGTACTCCCAGCCAAAATTAAAAGTTTACTTCTCTTCTACATACATTTCTGGTTCAATGGCAAAGTTATCTAGTCGTCCTGACTCATCGATAATATAACCATCAGTTGTTGACATTCCCGAACCGGCTTCTTGTTCTTCCAACGCCTCAACTTCCTTAACACTTTGCTCTGGGTGAGTATTAGCAGGAATTACCGCATCGGGAGGATTAACTGCTGTTGTTTGGGCGGTTTGAACGCCTATTTGATTTCCTGGAGAACCTCTTCCTGGTTCAGCTTCTGCTGGATCGGTTTGTGG
>CADCTM010000436.1 GCA_902805485.1 uncultured Coleofasciculus sp.
AGCTATGACATTAGGCGCACCTGTGATTACCTCCAATACCTCCTCACTTCCAGAAGTAGCAGGAGATGCGGCTTTATTCGTTAACCCTGATGACTCAATGCAGCTTGTAGATGCCATCTTACAAATAATTAGTGACTCTAACCTGCGCCGTGAATTAATTGAAAAGGGTCACGAAAGAGCCAAACTATTCTCTTGGGAAAGAACAGCAAGAGAAACACTTAAAGCCTATAAGTCATTAGTGAAATGAGCAAACTAGATAAACTTTTACCTAATTCCTTGCTCATTAATCTATCTTTCCTTTTTGCTAAACCTACTGGAATCAGCATCTATGCTGCAAATCTTTTTCCTTATTTAAAACCTCTCAACCCAACCCTCCTAATTTCGCCCGTCGCCTCTAACTTTGAGCCAGAAACCTGCCATTATCCCTGCTACCCTGTACCATCGGGGATGACTCCTGAACAAGGGACGAAAGGACATATCCGCCGCCTTTTGTGGACGCAACTACAGCTACCGAAAATTTACAAAGAACTGCACTCGCCTCTGCTGTTTTCCCCCCTTCCTGAAGCGCCCCTGTTTACCAACTGCCGCTACATCCTCACCGTCCACGACTTAATCCCCCTGCGCTTTCCGCGACGTGGTTCACCCCTGACGACCTATTTTCGATACTATCTGCCTCAAGTACTGGCACAAGCAGAACACATCCTCTGCGACTCCTACGCTACTGCCAAGGACATTACTGATTTTTACAACATTCCCGCCGCTAAAATTACTCCCGTTCTCCTCGCCCACAACCCCAAAGACTTCCGCTTTCTAGACTTACCAACGAGCAATTATTTCCTATACATTGGACGCCACGATCCTTACAAAAATTTGCCACGATTGATAGACGCTTTTGCGGGTTTAACGAATAATGATTACTATGAACTTTGGATTGCAGGACCCGCTGATCCCCGGTACACGCCACTCCTCCAGGCACAAGTCAACGAGCTGGGTTTAACCAAGCAGGTAAAATTCCTTAATTATGTGCCTTACGACCAGCTACCGATTATTATCAACCAAGCACTTGCTCTTGTTTTCCCCAGTCTTTGGGAAGGTTTTGGTCTGCCGGTGCTAGAAGCGATGGCTTGCGGCACTCCTGTAATTACTTCCAACCTTTCCTCTTTACCGGAAGTCGTGGGTGATGCGGCACTTGTGGTGAATCCTTACAACTGCAACGAAATTACTGAAGCCATGCAAACTATTGCTAGTGATTCAGTTTTGCGATCGCACCTTAGCAGCCTCAGCCTTTCCCGTGCCAGTCAATTTAGTTGGGAAAAGACAGGACTTGCCACAATGGAAGTCCTACAACGATATCTTTAACCATAGTTACTTCTGCCACATCACCAGAACAACCCCACAAACGATAAAAGCCAAACCGGCTAGACGAGTTCCAGGGATTTGTTCGTGAAAAGCGAAATAACCAAGTAAAGCAAAAAAAACATAACTTATGGCTACTGAAGGGCCAGCAACGCTAAGTCTCACACGGGTAAGTAGCAGAATGTAAGCGATCGCTCCCAGACCATAGCATACTAAGCCAGCTAACAATTCTGGCGTGGTCGCAATACTCAAAACATGGCTGATTAAATTGCTACCGGTAACTTTTCCTAGCTTCAAGGCACCTGCCTTCAAGAAAAATTGTCCTAATACATTAGCAATGATTGAAATTAGTAATAAACCAAACTCTTGTGGCGTCACAAACTAAATCCTTATGCGAGTTGTTCATTTGATAATTTATCGGTAACTGGAAGACAACGGTGGAAATCGCTCCTGAAATCACCATACAACCCATAACAACGAATTCGCAAATTTGCGATCGTACCTTAGCAGCCTCAGCCTTTTCCGTGCCAGTCAATTTAGTTGGGAAAAAACAGGACTTGCCACAGTGGAAGTCCTCAAGCAATACCTATAGCCTTAACCGCTTCAGCCAAAACGCCGTTCTTCATCGTAGGTAGAAGCTGTTTCCCAAAAATCAGTATTTTCCGATAACGGTGCATTCTGCGGCTGAGTCATGTTTACCACCCAAACACGCGACGAAGAAGAAGCGCGGCGCTGCAAAGCTGAAGCCGTGTTTTTCCTTGGAATTCTGTAATCTTCAGGCTTTTGTATTTGTCTGAGAGGCGTCGAAAAACTCTGCTCTTTCCTTAAGTCCCATGCTAACGAAACTTTTATAATTGCATTGTACTGAATATGCAATTCTTGATAAACAAAAAAGTTTTAATATTGAAGGAGTGGCTAGAGCTGTTAACTCTCTATGACCTCATTAATATTTCTGTAATTTCTGAAATCGAAGCGTCTTCAAGCCAAAGATTACTAATCTTGTTTGAAGACTCATCTGAAAAAATGGTTTTGAAGCAGCAAGCCGTTCAAAACCAAAATGAACCCTCTTTCTTTTAAACCAAATCAATCAGCTAACTAGTTATTAAGTCCCCGTCTTGTGTAGCTAGCTTCCCTTTGAAAATCAATACTCAAAAGAACGTGCGCTCGCAACCCGTTGCTTTTGTCCCCCTGATAACTTAGAGGGATAAACATCTACCGATACTTTTTCGCTAACGTTTGCTAA
>CADCTM010000437.1 GCA_902805485.1 uncultured Coleofasciculus sp.
CAACACAGCATCGGCGGTCATCGGTCGCAATTCAATAAAGCCACCTTTACGAATTGGACATAGCAACGCTCCTGGTGAATGTCCTCGGATATCAAGCCACATTGATACCAAATCAATTGCAGCAGAAGGCAAATAAACCGTGCGGTATGATTTTCTCTTACCTTCACGAATCTCTAGAGCGCCAGTGTTAGGGTTGAAGTCAACAAGTTCCAGATTGACCGCTTCAGTTCGCCGTACTCCACCGCCGCGCAGGATAGCTATTAGTGCTAAGTCTCTAATATCTATCGGTCTAGAGCTTTCTGTTTGGCACACATCTACCAAAGCGGCAAGTTCCGACTCACTTAAAGCGCGACCTCTGAGTTTCTGCGGTGGCGTGTCAATGCGAGGCAAATCTATCGCAGTCGTGTAATCCTCTAAAGAAATCAGCCTGAGTTTACGAGCTTCCTGCAACACTCGCCGCAAAGCACACAGCATCTTCTTGGTGGTCGATGGCGTGTAGCGAGAAATCAAAGCCGACCGCACTGCTGCTGTATGTTGATAACGAAGAAGAGCCCAGTCCAAAGTCAGCGCGTCGCACTCGCCATTGGTCAGTAAGGAAGCGATCGCATCCAGGGCGTGGCGCATCGTGGCTTGAGAGCCTTCACTCAGTCCAGCAAGATACACCGCCGCCGGCTGCCGAGTTGACGGCACTGGTGCAGTGAGCTTGAGTTCCGAAGCTTCCTGTTTGAAGTCAAGGTCAGGCATTTAGTCTTTGGAACTAGCATTCTAGATACTAAAATTTATTGTCGCTTAAAAGGGCGATCACCGCGTTATTAATGCGATGCCAACGGCTGTTCGCTTCGCGACCATCGCACGTCGGGAAGATGGACTATCCCGGCATAGGCATACATAGACCATGACATTTCAAGTTGGGAATCCGAGTAGCTTTGCTAGTAGTTAAACAGAAATAGCATTGACATCCTCCCCGCACTAAATTACTTCGCGCTCAACGCGCTCGTAATCATAAGTGGGGGATTCCATAGAGTCACCCCTACGATTTCCTCTATCATCGAGTCCACTTAACCAGCCGACGTTTCCCTCGACCAACCAGAGGTGGTTCTCTCCAAAGGCTTGAGTTCCCGACTGCCCATCGGTACTTTGTTTTACACCCAAAACTTCTAATCCTTTGACTAGAATATTCTGAGCCGCATTGTGATCGCGGTGCATTTTTAGCCCACATTTCAAGCATTGATGAGTACGCTCACTAAGAGTTTTCTTAACTCGTTCGCCGCATCCACTGCAATCTTGACTTGTGTACTGGGGAGGCACTGCTACTGTCACAATCTTGTGCAACTTAGCATAGTATTCTACCCAGCTAACAAACATTGACCACGACGCATCTGATATCGACTTAGCTAATTTATGGTTTTTCATCATATTCCGCACCTGAAGGTCTTCGTAGGCTACAAAATCGCTAGATTTTATTACGCACAACGCCGTCTTAATGGCGAAGTCTTTGCGCTGCCTACTGACTTTCAGGTGTTTTCTGCCTAACTTGTTAATAGCTTTTTTACGATTGCTAGAACCTTTCTTTTTCCCTTGAAACTCGTCTCTGCAATTGCTTCAAAGCTTTTTCACTTTTACGAAGATAGCGAGGGTTGGGAACTGTTTCACCACTACTATCGGCGTAGAAATGGTTCAAGCCTACATCTATTCCAACAGCAATACCAGTGGGAATAGATTCCTCTGTCCGCTCCACATTGACACAAAACTGAGCGTAGTAGCCGTCAGCACGACGAATTGCTCTAACTCGTTTGATTTCATCAGGTGCTCCCGAAGTGCAAATCTCTACTACCGAGCAACTTAAATGTTCCAGCGGCAAAACCGTCCGTAAAAGTTAGATATCTTTTGTCAGCAGAAAGCTTCCAACCTGATGTCTTGTATTCTACTGAGCGAGAGTGTTTTCTGAATTGTGGATATCCCTTTTTCCCTGGCTTCTTAGCTTTGCAATTAGAGAAAAAACGTTGAATAGCAAAAATGGCACGTTCTGCAGAAGCTTGACGCGCCATCGAGTTAAGCTTGCCTGCCCATTCAAACTCTTTTGCCATGAGGGCACATTGTTTGTAGAGGTCAGACAGCTTAACTGCTTGATTGTCGATCCAGTATCTGAGAGCTTTGTTTCTGACAAATTGGGCTGTGCGGATCATTTCGTCGATGACCCGATACTGCTGCGTTTTGCCTTTCAACTTGAACTCTAGTACAATCATTGAAGCATCGTATCACGCTTATAGACCTTTGTGTCTATAAAACAAATTACTTAAAAAATCTTTACACTTTACGGTTGCAATTAAAGCCGGCCACGCTCAGAAGGGGCTTTTACCCAAATTTCCGGTAACTTACTATCTAGGGCATCTTTTAAACGACAAACGACAAAGGATACGCAAACCCGGTAGGTGTCAGAATATTGATGTTATTGAAAAGTCTGAGCAGTTGTGTGATGAAAAGCTCGCCCAAGATGTCACTGAGCCTAGTTTTGTTGATACCGCTGGTGGTGCAAATCTCCGTAGCAGTGGGCGTGACTGGATGGCTGTCGTTTCGCAACGGCC
>CADCTM010000438.1 GCA_902805485.1 uncultured Coleofasciculus sp.
AAAAGACTGAACGCTCAAAAATTTATCATGCTACTGTCGCAGCGAACTAATCCTGGCTCAAAACTTAAACTATTTTTCTTAACCTATAAACAAGGATAATAAATTAATAGATGCTACGATACCCGGACTTTATAAAGCGCTTGTAAAGAGCAAAAATGTTAGCTACTACATAGCAGGGCATTTTGAGGCTAAAACGGCTGCAAAACTTTTAGTTGTCGATCGCGCCCACAAGTGGTACGAGTAAAGAGGAAAGGTAACATACCCTTAAGATAATGCAGGAATTTTTTAATAACGTCTCACGCTACCCACGCTTTTTTATCACTATCACTCTAGGCATCTTCTTCTTCCTGTTTGAGCGCCTCAGACCGCTCTTAAGTCGCCCTGCCACCGCGATCGCCTTTATTGGTGTACTCCTGGGAGGCTTTGCCTTCATTACTTTCACCCTCCGCGCCATGCTAGGGCTAAGTCCAGTCTAGACTAGTAGTTGGCTTGAGCAGTAAACCTTGGCAGATTAGCATTTGCGGAATCTCCCCTTGGGTGGACGATACAAAAACCTGTCACCTGTCAAAATTATCTTGAGCCACTTATTGAGGTGGGCTATTTACGCCTGCCTATACTGTCGCAAAGGGGGCTTTATGGCTACAAGTCGCCGTGTTTCTCGCGTTGGCGCCTTAATTCAAGAAGAAGTTAGCCAAATGGTACTTCACGAGATCAAAGACGATCGCGTAGGAGCTGGCATGGTTAGCATTACTCTGGTGGATGTTTCAGGCGACCTCCAACACGCAAAAATTTATGTGTCAATTTATGGCACCGATGAGGCAAGGGAAGAAACAATGGCTGGTTTAAAATCAGCCACGGGTTTTGTGCGTCGGGAATTGGGCAAGCGTCTCCGCCTCCGCCGCACCCCAGAGATCATTTTCATCGAAGATCGAGGCATAGAGCGTGGTGATCGCATTCTCACCCTATTAACTCAGCTCTCTCAAGAGCGCCAAAATAAGCAACCAGAAGACGACATTCCAGAGGCTGAAGATTGAAAAGTTTGCCTACGCCCCTGCCAAATCTAAACGACCTCTCTCTAGCACAACAAGTCGCTCAGATGGTAGTAGTCCGGGCGTCTGGCTATCTGTTTGATCACCAAATTCAATACCCCGCTTGGGAACCCTCAGCCCGACAGTTGCAGCATTGGGTGCAAGACCTTGGCGTCGGTGGTGTGATCTTACTGGGAGGAAGTGCTGGAGAACTTGCCCTGCGGACACATCAACTGCAAAACTGGGCAAAAATTCCCCTCCTGATCGCAGCGGATATTGAAGAAGGAGTTGGTCAGCGCTTTGCTGGTGCAACTTGGTTTCCCCCGCCAATGGCACTCAGTGCGATTGCCGTCCAAAACTTCCAGAAAGCCCAATTGTATGCCGAGCAAATGGGAGCGATTATCGCTCAAGAAGCCTTGGCAATTGGCATTAACTGGGTGCTGGCTCCTGTTGTTGATGTCAATAATAATCCTCAAAATCCCGTGATCAACGTCCGGGCATTTGGCGAAACCCCCGAAGCTGTGAGCCAACTGGCTTCTGCCTTTATTCGGGGGGCGCAACGCTATGGTGTGTTAACAACCGCTAAACATTTCCCTGGTCACGGGGACACAGCAGTTGACTCTCACATAGACCTTCCTGTATTACCCCATACGCCCCCGCGACTTGCCGAGATTGAGCTGCCCCCCTTCCAAGAAGCGATCGCCGTTGGGGTTGATGCAATCATGAGCGCTCATCTGTTGATCCCCGCCTGGGATGCCGAGCTTCCAGCTACGTTGTCACGGCTAGTTTTGACCCAATTGCTGCGAGATTGCTTAAATTTTGAAGGTTTGATTGTCACCGATGCCCTGGTGATGGGTGCGATCGCCAATCACTATAGCCCATCCGTTGCACCTGTTATGGCAGTAGAAGCTGGGGCAGACATTTTGCTGATGCCCGTCAACCCCGAAAGTGCAATTGAGGCGGTGTGTGAAGCTGTAACCGCAGGGCGCATTTCACCAGAGCGCATTAAGGCTTCTGTAGAGCGCATCTGGAAAGCGAAGCTAAAGGTAAGTGCGTCATCCAGAGCCACAGAGGGGGATCATGCAGACTTTAACGCTCCCTACAGCCCTAAAAATCTCGACCAACTTGCCCAGCCTAGTGCGCTAACTACGGTTGCCAACATTTTGCAAGATTCCCAGCAAGTTGGCGGTTCTCTCCCTTTGTCCTTAGAACCCCATGATCATGTCCGCAGGCTACGCAACCTGATTGTGGTGGATGACGTTTTGGGATGTGACTTTTTGGGGCGTAATACGCCAGCGATCACTTTACCCAGGCAGCTCGGTTACGAACTACAAATCATTGATCGTAATACACCCAAAGCATGGGAAGATACAAATCAGCCCTTTGCTACTGAACCCACTCTTTTACAATTATTTATCCGGGGGAACCCGTTTGGTGGGAGTGTGGGCTTAACTCCTGTGGCAGAAGAATGGTTTAAGAGATTGTTAAGGACTGGCGATTTACAAGCTCTGGTAATATATGGCAGTCCCTATGTATTACAGCAGTTTCT
>CADCTM010000439.1 GCA_902805485.1 uncultured Coleofasciculus sp.
ATGACTAATGACGCTTCTTTAATTTTTTAGGCATGGGTATACCCAGACTGCGGTGAAAGTCTTCCTGGACTTTGTGGGTTAGGCGGCGGGAGACTTGTCGCACGACTTGGCATAAAAGGCGATCGCCTGTGCTTTGAACTAAAGACTGGGGTAATTTGTGGATAAACTTAGGAAACCGCAGCGCTACCTTCAAGTCAAGATTCCATTCAACACGGGTGATCGCCTCTGGTAGCTTGGCAGCATCACACTCATCTGGGTGATAATACTCTCTCGCTGGGACTTCCACAAAGGATTGAGTGGCGTGGAAGTCCACATCATAGCCGGGGGCTGTGTAATTGGGAACCGGGATCGTCTGAATTCGATAAAATCCATTGTCTGATGGTTGCAGTTCTAAGCCAACTTTTGGCTCGACATCGTAGCCAAATGCCCCAAAACGCCCAATTACCACCGCATAAGCATTTTTCCCAATTCGTTCGACTTTCATCGGGTGAGCGCAACGGCAAAACCAATCCTGGTGAGCATCCAAATAAGCCGTCACTTGCGATGCTTGGGCATACATTTCCATACAGTCTTGGAATTGACTTTGAAAATGAGTCGGCTCACCAGTGTAAGGAACTTGTGTCACTAAATTGTCCGTTTCTGCAAACATTGATTTGGCATTGAAATGCCCGTGTCCTTCAATCGGTTGATTGTTAGCAAACTGCGAATGCATTCTTTCCGGGTATCCTTGTTTCGGTTGCCTTCTAAGTTAATGATGCCCACTTGAGCATAAAATTTTCACCTGGCTCTGAGACTCTTTACGGTAAAGACGGGTACATATTTAGAAAGTTCATATAAAGTTCATACAATACAATTAAGGTGGTAGTATTCACTGTCCAAAGACAGATTTCTTGCTCACTTGAGCATAGCTTGTGAGTCTGAGAGTCAACCACATCGGTTTTACGGAGAGAAGGATGAAAGCATTTGTTGCGGGCGCCACAGGCGAGACGGGACGCCGAATTGTCAAAGAGTTGGTTAAGCGCAATATTCCTGTCCGGGCTATGGTACGAAACTTGGACAGAGCCAGAGAAATTCTGCCACCGGAGGCGGAATTAGTCGTTGGAGACGTGTTGAAGCTAGATACTCTTGCGGCTGCTATTGGCGATAGTACTGTAATTTTGAGCGCGACAGGAGCAAGTCCTGGTCTAGATCCGACGGGTCCTTACAAAGTAGACTATGAAGGCACGAAAAATCTGGTAGATCTTGCCAAGACGAAAGGAATTGAGCATTTTGTCATGGTTTCTTCACTTTGTACCTCCCAGTGGTTCCATCCGCTCAACTTGTTTTGGCTGATTTTGGTTTGGAAGAAGCAAGCTGAGGAATACCTTCAGAAAAGCGGCTTGACTTATACAATTGTGCGACCGGGAGGACTTAAAAATGAAGATAATCCCGACCCAGTTGTGATGTCATCGGCAGATACACTGTTTGATGGGAGCATTCCTCGGACAAAAGTGGCACAGGTTTGTGTGGAGGCGCTTTCGGAAGCAGATGCCCGCAATAAAATTGTCGAAGTGGTTGCCAAACCAGAGGCTTACGATAAAAGTTGGGATCAGCTTTTTGGCAGTGTTCTGTGATCGCGATCGCTTTTCCTTTTTAGGGTGTGCTAACCGATTTTTGTCAATCCGCATCAGGATTATTGAACGCGGTTCATTTATCCCCGTTGCCCAAGTCTATAAGCTTAAACCTTGAAGAGATTTTCCGGAAAGCGGCATTGAGGAAGATACTGGCTAGTTTTGGTGCCTTGGCGTTAACAGCCTCCCTGTTAACACTGTATTCAGGAGATTGGACAAAGCGATCGCCTTTTCATTATCCAACCCGTCTGGAGGGAACGCCACCGCTCGCGATGCAAGGAGGCGATCCTTACATTCGTGCCTTGATGCGAACAATTACAGCGAGTGAGGCGAATGATTCTCGTCCCTATTCTGTCATTTATGGAGGCGATCATACTTGGGATTTGAGCCGCCATCCTGACCAATGTGTGCCAATTGTTGCTGGTCCGAATGTTGGCGACTGCACCACAGCAGCGGGACGGTATCAATTTCTTACCACAACTTGGGAAAAAATGGCAACTAAATATCACCCAAGTCCTTCGGGTTTTCTGTTTTGGAAGTTCTACAGCTTTGAGCCGGAATATCAAGATACCGTGGTTTACCGTTGGCTGAGTGACGAAAAAGCTTGGCGTATTAATATTTCCAAAAAACTGCGGCAAGGAAAGTTAAATACAGTATTGCGAGAGCTTTCTGGAACTTGGACAAGTTTGGGTTATGGCATAGAAGATAATGCGATGACGGGCTACTTGCCAAGTATTTATCAGCGGATGCTTCGGGAAGAATTGGGGAAAACTCCGTAAAGATGTTCCGCCGGAACGTTTTTACAACTAAACTACGAACGACAGATTGAGTTAAGTTCGAGTCATATGAACCCAGAAGGTAGCAATGGCAACTCAACTCAAAAGACTTTGGTAAGTTTTAAATACTGACATTTGCGATTTATTCTTCACAGAAACAGTAACAGGTGATGTCGATGCGGCAAAAGAT
>CADCTM010000440.1 GCA_902805485.1 uncultured Coleofasciculus sp.
CGCTGCTGTGTTCCAGAACCCGACTCTCGCATTACCCACTCCGTTGCTGAAAGTTCAGATAAAAGAACCGCTTCCCGTTCAAACCAAGGGTGAGCTTTGCCAACAACAATAAATAAGCGATCGCCTCCGATAACTTCTTCCTCTAAGTCACTTTTAAGAGATGATTTTACCTCACCCTCTACTAAACCTAAATCAAATACTCCCGTCGCTGTTCCTTCACAAATTTCTTCTGTATTGGCAAGACGACAGTCAACAATAATATTAGGATAATGACGCTTAAACAAGTTAATCTTTTCCGGTAGCCAATAGTTCCCAATCGTAAGACTCGATCCTATCCTCAACTCTCCCCTTTGGAGATCATTTAATTCCTTTAATCCCCGCTCTGTCAAAGTGACTTGCTCCATAATTTTCTGCGCCTCACCATGTAACAATTTCCCTGCTTCAGTAATTTCAATCTGACGCCCAATGCGATGGAACAATTTCACGCTGTATTGTTCTTCTAAGTTTTGAATTGCCGCACTAACGGCAGGTTGGCTAATATAAAGTGCTTCCGCCGCACGCGTAAAGTGCAAATATTCCACCACAGCCAAAAATACTCGCAGTTGGTCAAGCGTCATTCCTGCCATTAATTATTGCTCCTTTAGCAGTTTGTTAATAGTTATTACAGCCTGAGCGTATTACAGGCTTGTCAGTGAAATTAGTGAATTGTGATGGTCGCCCGAGCGAACCGCCTTTGGCATCGCTTTTTAGATTTCAGACAATCAATAACCGCAATCAAACTTAATCTCTAGTTGTCAATAACTTGTAGTTATCAATTTAAAAGAAAAAAACGTTTGATTCAGTCTACAAGGAAACATACAGTGTGAATGTGCCTTTCGCAGTGGGCCCGCAGCCAAGGCAGAACTTACAAATATCAAGTCGAGCGTCCTCATACTAATTGCTCGACAGTTATGGAGATTCTGTATGACGGCTGAAATACCACAAAGTCAAAGTATTCACGGATTAAAAAAAGACTGCCTATCTTACGGGGAAGTAATCGCTCAATCCTTTGCTGTGATTGCCCCAACAACAGTACCCGCCGCCGTCTTAGGCTTAATATTTGCCTCCTCAGGCTCCGGCACTTGGCTAAGTTTCCTCCTGGGCATGATTGGACTACTGTTTGTCGGCATCAACATCAACCAATTCGCCCGTCGCTCGGCGTCTCCAGGTTCCTTGTACTCATACATTGTTAAAGGTCTTGGTCCGACAGCCGGTGTTTTGTGTGGCTGGGGTCTACTGCTAGCTTATTTATTCACGGGGATGTCTACTCTGTGTGGGTTTGCCATCTTCAGTCAAAAATTGCTGGGATATGTTGGCATTCATACCCATATCCTCACCCTGTTTGCCGTTGGTGCAGCGGGAGCTTGGTATGTTGCCTTCAAAGACATCCAGCTATCGGCAAAAATGATGCTGGTGTTAGAAGCCTTGTCGATTGGCTCGATCCTACTTTTAGGGGCAATTATCTGGGTGCAAAAGGGCTTTGCAATCGATATGTCTCAGCTAACCCTCAAAGGCTCAACCCCAGGGGGTATAACAATGGGAATTGTCCTAGTTGTCTTCAGCTTTTCTGGATTTGAAAGCTCTACCTCCCTGGGAGATGAAGCGAAAAACCCCTTGCGGAGTATCCCAAAATCGGTGCTGCAAAGTACCCTCATGGCTGGCATCTTCTTCATGGTGATGGCTTACCTGGAAATTGTCGGTTTTAGCGGCACAGGCGTTGATTTGGGGAAAACTGAAGCACCCCTAGATTTTCTGGCTCATCAGGCAGGAGTGGACTTCTTAGGATTATTGATTAGTGGGGGTGCCTGTTTGAGCTTCATCTCCTGCACTCTTGCTTGTATCAATCCCACTGCCAGGGTATTCTTCCTCATGGCACGTCATGGTTTATTTCACACCTCGCTGGGTAAGACTCATGAAGCCAACCTAACACCGGATACTGCGATCGCCTTATGCGCCCTGATTACCTTTCTGGTTCCCGCTTCGTTGAACATCTTCGGCGTCAAAGCCTTTGATAGTCAAGGCTACTTCGGCACGATTTGCACCTACGGATTTTTGCTAGTGTACATCCTGGTTTCGATTGCTGCGCCAGTGTACCTGTACCGACTGAAAAAGCTAAGAACAAGAGATGTTGTGTTCTCGGTGGTTGGTGTTGCTTTTATGTTACTTCCGGTTTTAGGAACTGTTGGTATTCCTGGCAGTACTCTCTTCCCGCCCCCATCCGGTCCGACAAACGCATTTCCTTACCTATTCTTACTGTATCTGGCTGCTGGTACTGGATGGTTTTTCTTCCAACGGATGCGTTACCCAAAAATGGTTAGAAGAATGGAGCGTTCCATTGATGCAATTCACGCCAGCTTTGACAACCGGGAAAACCTTTAATCCGATTGTTACTCTCAGCTTTACCTACAGGAAAGCTCCCAGTCCAAAGGCAGATTCCACCACTCAAGCGATCGCACATTATTCTCTACATGGGAAGATAAGGACAGATAGAAATGAATCAGTTAGTCACTGCAATTCCTACAGGAATAACCGCC
>CADCTM010000441.1 GCA_902805485.1 uncultured Coleofasciculus sp.
TATTGCCCTTCCTCATTTGGGGCAAAGCTGTAAAGAATTAGCAAGACGTTATACTATTTTGCCTTGACACAATAATCTACGGTTCGTGGACTTAGGAATAATCTGAGCTGTCAGTGGGTTATCGGGCATCCGGCGGCTGGCAAGGGAAGATGGGGATAGATACAGCTTATTCCAGGTTTATGAAGTACAGTAGCAGCAATTGGCAAACCAGTTCCGTAGATGTACAAGATTTACTAAGTCGAGTGCAGTAGCCAACAAAACGTCAACCAATTTGGTATTTGTTGGCGAGAACTGACGTAAAAACGCTTTCAGTTGTGACCACCATAATTCAATCGGATTAAAGTCTGGAGAATAGGGGGATAAATTCAGGATACTGGCACCAACCGCTTGAATTAAAGGTTCAATTTTTGCCAGTTTATGCGCTGGTAGATTATCCATCACAACCACTGCACCTGCCCATAATTGAGGGACTAAAAAGTGTTCAATGAACACTTCAAATGCCGCACTATCCATCGACCCATTGAGTGTCATCAATGCCACTACTTTTGTGCAGCTAATTGCTCCGACAACTGTTACCTTGGCACCGCGATAAAAGGGTTTTAAGTCGTAGACTCTCAAGCCGACTTGCGAGCGTCCATGTGTTCGTGTTAACCCCAGTAAGACACCCATCTCATCCAAAAAAACTAGGTTTTCTAGATTGATATTTTTCACCTTCCCCCAATACTCACACCTCAGCTTTTGCACTCGTTCCGTGGCGCACTGACTACTCCGTATCGTCTTTTTTTTCGTGTCAACTGTTGTTTTTTGAGTTCGCGGCACATCATACTGGGGCTGACCCATTGCTGGTGATTCTCTTGCCAATATTCACAATATTCTGACAAAGTGCTATCCGGATATTTTTCCACCATTTCTACCAATTGGTTTGTCGCTCCATGTAACACACTTTTCAAGCTTCCACCTTGTTTTCGGGGTCGCACCCCACCAGTTGTTTGCTTTTGCTTCAACAGTTTCTGAACCCAGGCTTTGCTCACATCAAATCGGGCGGCTACTTTCCGAATTGATGTATCACCTTGTTCATAGGCTTTAACTACTTTTTCACGAAAGTCGATGGAATAAGGTTTCATTCCTAGCGAGATATACTGGGCTGAGTGTACCACTTTTACATGGAATAAGCTGTATGTTAACCAGCGAACTGGGAAATTTTGGGTAATTGACTACCGCATATATGACCCATCAGGGGATGGAAAAACGAAGATAGACCACGTACTAGATATGCTCGAAAGTCTTGTGTATTCCAAGGCTCTAACGTTTAGCACCGTTTTAATGGATAGCTGGTACGCGACAAATAAATTGTTACTACATATCGACAGTCTAGATAAAATTTATTATTGCCCTCTGAAGCGAAATCGACTCGTAGACGACACAGGAGGTCAAAAAAGTTACCAACAAATTGAGAAGCTATCTTGGGATAAAACAGAATTAAAACAAGGTAAGATAATTAAAATAAAGAAGTTTCCTGGTGCGAAAAAAGTGAAGCTATTCCGGGTGACTGTCTCAACCGACAGAACGGAATTTATCGCAACTAACGATAGGTCTCAAAACTCAACGGAAGTTGTACAAGAGGTGTGTAAAGTTCGTTGGAAAGTTGAGGAGTTTCACAGGGAATTTAAACAATTAACTGGTGTTGAATCCTGTCAATGTCGTAAAGGGCGGATTCAAAGAAATCATATTGCTTGTGCAATTTTAGTTTGGCTTAGGCTTAAAAGTCTGGCTTATAAAACTGGTCAAACAATTTATCAAATTAAGCACTCGTTGCTGTCAAATTATTTAATTGAACAGTTGAAGCGCCCAGATATTCCGCTGTTTATCCTTTAGTTTTTTAGCGCTCAGCGCGGCGCTGTTGCGCGATCGCTTGTGACAGTTGCGTAAGTCCTGACATTGATCGAATTGACCGACGACATGGAGGAAAAGAGAGCTTAATCCTCAACTCAAAATGGCGCATTGCTTCAGCCCTTGAAATGTTCGGCAGTGACCTCAACCCCAACGGCTCCTTACTTCCCGAACAACAGAGAAAGGTGGATGCGTACATCGCCAAGTTCAAAGCTTCACCAGCCGGAAGAAAAGCGATCGCACAATACCAACGGAGGGCAGGGTAATGAGTGAATTCATCGATACAAATCTACCCGCCCTAATTGAGCGAGGCGTACCTCCCCAACTGGCTCTTGATGCCATCAATCTCTTGGATGCCCAGAACCGAGGGGAGCTGCCCTGCCCACTGGAAGGCGAAGACCTCCACATCGTTCGTAGCGCCTGGACGTGGATGACTGCCCAAGACCAGCACGACAAGCCAACTGACTGAGCCGTAATTGTTCAACCCCTGGTGCGGTCAGGGGCATTCTCAGGAGAGCCATGCAATTACTTAACCGAAAAGCCACCACTTATCTAATAGGAGCACAGGTCGCTGCATTGTCCGTTGGCTACATTTTGAGATCGCCTGACCTGTCTGCCACAGCTCAACGGCAAGCCAGCATCCGTAACCAACAAACTGAAACAGCATTTGAGCGCT
>CADCTM010000442.1 GCA_902805485.1 uncultured Coleofasciculus sp.
GGCAGAAACCTTCAGAACTCGTGAAGACCACGATTATGCTCGACCACGGCTATCACCCGGAGACGATTCAAGCCGCAAAGGCGAGCAAGTCTATCCAGAGATTATGACCAAGATTCAGTTTGAGGGATAGCAACCGCCAGGACGGTTAGGACACGCAGCGCAAGACATCCTCAATGGCATCTCGTAAACAATCAAACTGCTCCAGCTTTTTGCGGATGTGACTTTTTAACCAAGACCAACATCGTTCAATCTTGTTGAGGTCTGGGGAATAAGGGGGTAAGTACAGCAATTCACAATCGGCTTGTCGAATCAGTTGCTCAATGCGCCCACCCTTATGAAACGTCGCGTTATCCACAATCACTACTTGCCCAGGTTCAAGTACTGGAATTAAGCAGGTTTCTAGCCAGGTTTCAAACACATTTCGATTGCAAGAACCCTCGACTGTAAAGGGAGCTAGCAGTTGCCCCTTACACAGGGCGGCAATCATATTGACCCGACCGTGACGCCGCCCTGACTTAAGCGCATGGAAACGCTGACCGCACTCATTCCAACCATAGGCATAGTCATCACGGCTATCCATACCAGCCTCATCCACATAGACTATTTCCTCCTCAGTTTTTGTCCGTAACAAGTCTATAAATGCCTGTCGTTTAGTTTCGTCCCGTTCTTTATAGCCGTAAGTCTTTTTTTTCGAGTAAAGCCAATCTTCTTGAGTGCCCGTGAGATAGTGCGCTCGCTAATCTGGCCCTCCCACACTTGTGCCATCTCGACTTGTGTTTTATCCCCATGCACTTTAGCGAACTCACGGAATGCTTCCCAGTCAGTGATTTTATGACCATTACCTGGAGGAAGATTTGGCAAGGCTTGGAAATCACCAGTTTTGGCTTTTCGCTTCAGCCATAAATCAATTGTGTTGCGACTGATATTGAACAGAAGACTTGCTTCACTTTTCTTTAAGCCCTCGAGTTCGATGGCTTGGATAACCTTTTGACGGAGGTCGTAACTGTAGGGTTTGGGCATGGGTCGAGAGCGATAACGCAAGCGCTGCCGCCTTCGGCAGTTCGCTGTGGAAGATTCGGGACTTCTTCCAGTCTATGTCTTAACCGCCTTGGCTGTTGCTATAGAACTAGTTCCGCTGCTACACAAACACCGAATCAACTGTATGTAGAGTACGACGGAGGAGAGCGAGAATTTTACGATTTAGCAACTGATCCTTCTCAACTTCAAAGCTTGCACAATCAAGGCGGAAAAAGTGCTATGCAAATCCAGATTTTAAAATCTTGGCTTACCAAACTGAAGGGATGTAAGGGCAAGAGTTGTCAAGTTTTTGAGGATTTGTAAGAGATAGAGAGGTTAAGGTTTTAAGGGGACAAAATCAAAACCAGTTTTTGAAATTTGACCAGGTTGGATTTTTACGAGAACTGCCGTACTATTGCGATCGCCTGTTGGCAAAAACCCGATCGCACCTGTTGCACCATTAGCTACAAATCCAGGGTTCGACAACACCTGTTGTAGCCCTTCACGAGTCTTATTTTGCTGTAAACCAGTGATAATTGCCTTAGTAGCATCATAAGCCGTTGCACTGCGCCAATTTACCTCACCGCCCCAAAGCTTAACAGCATTCGCCGCAAAAGAATTACCTGTAATTGCTTGAGGATGCCAAGCTACAACCATCACCATACCATTAACCGCAGCTTGTCCCTGTTGTAGCGTCTGAATTGTATAAAAAGTAGAACTTCCGAATAAAGATAAACGCCTTTGATTGGCTTGGGCAACATCTAATGCCTGGTTTAATCTATCGACAGAAGGTAATAGCAGTAAAGCATCAACTCCCTGACTAATAGCTGGAGAAATAACCGCATTAGCGTTGAAAGTTGGTGCAGAAACATCACAGTTAATTGGAGCAACTTTACCACCCTTTGTAGAAATAGCGGTGGTGAATTCATCTTTAAGAGATTGGCTAGATTGGGATTGTGAATCTACACAAATGGCGATATTGTTTTTACGAGCCGTCTTAAGCGCATAATTGGCAAGAACCTCTGCCTGATCCCGAACGCTAGGAATGGTGCGAAACACATAGCTACCAATTCCTGATAAAGCTTTGGCGTCGCTAGTAGGAGAAATCATCACCAATTTTCCATTTTGATATTCTGGCGCAGCCGCAATTGTTGCATCACTAGAGTTATGTCCAACTACTGCTAAAACGCTTGTATCCCTAACAAATTCTGTAGCAATTTGTTTAGCAAGAGCGGGATTATTATCATCATTGGCAATTTCAACCTGTACATTTAATTTATTGTCGCGAATCGCCTCAGTTTGAGCCTGAGCCACACCCCGCAATACTTCTTTGGCTACATTTAAGTTGCCTCCAATCGGTACGCTGACAGCGATTTTTACAGGATTAGAGTTAGCAATACTAACATTATTTAAGTAAATTAATGCTTCTGGATCATTGCGATTCTGTTGCAGTGATGCCTGAAACTGAGTCTTGGCATTTTGAAAGTCTCCCTTAGCAAAAGCTTCTACACCTGCTTGCTTACTAGAGTTTGTATCCGCTGCTAT
>CADCTM010000443.1 GCA_902805485.1 uncultured Coleofasciculus sp.
AGTTCCGGGGATGATTGGCGAGTAATGCTGTGGCCAGTAAGTAGAGAAGGGAGGCTTGATCCTAAAAGCCCTAAAGGTAAAGAAATTAGTCAGATTGCAACAAAAATCAAGGATGTTAATTTACTTTTAGATGGAGAAGATATTCTCGTAGTTAATGGGAGTGATGATAGTCGCGTTCGCTTAAATCGGATTCAGGAAAGTGATGTAGTTTGTCGCTAAATAATTGTGAATATTAAACAGTAGATAAACGCAGATGTAGGCGCAAGCCTTCCTAAAGGGTACGCAGATAAATAATAATTGTGTCCTGAAACATCCAATTGAAAATCTAAAATCCCGATGAGGATTGAGGAGTCAGGGATATGGTAAAACAGCAATCCAATTTAATCGGAACAAACCCCTCGGCGGAAAAAGCAAGTGGTCTTAAACAGATTGACCTCTTGTATTTATCAGATTCCCAACGGAAGATTGCCCAATGGTTGATGACTCAGGCAGATTGTACCCTGGCTCAGGTGGCAACTCATACAGAACTGGATGAGGGAGATGCCTTAATTAATTTGTATGAGTTGATACAGCAGAGTTTCGTACAGGAACTTGAAGTAGACGGGGAGTCGCGCTATCGAATTCGTCTTGCCGCAAAAGAGGGAATTCAGCAGTTATCTGAAACAATACAACAAGCTTTAGCTCCCGGTAGTCCCCTGGCGGTTATCCCAAATCCTTCCGGCGAACACGCGGTAGTTGCCGGGGCAAGCTTTGAACTACGTGTCACTGTCAGCAATAAAGGCTATCAAAGTGCTTTAATTGACATTTATATTGATGAAGTCTCCCAAACCCTGCTTCAGTGGTGTGATTCGCCCCAGGAACGTCTTGCTTTAAGTCCTCAATCTACGAGCGAGGTTGTCTTTACTTTTCTTGTCCCCGCTCAAGCTAGTCCTGGTATCTACAACTACTTGCTCGTGGTCGATGCGCCGCAGCACTACCCCGAAGATACGCCAATTCGGTACTCCCAAAAGCTTCAGGTGTTGCCTTATGTTGAAGATGCGGTTCGAGTTAGCGACCCCACATTTACCGTAACGCCAGCGACGAACTCATTAACACCCGCCATCATCCAACCTGGACAAATTCTACAAGTAACCGTTGCGGTACATAATCGTTCTGATCGAGTAGACCGTTTCTGGCTCAGTTTCCCCGATTTAGCGCAAAATTGGTTTACCGTGCGCTATCCCGAAAACTTAGAGCAAGTAGGATTGGTACTTGCTGGCGATGGTTTAGACCTTAATCCTGGAGCGAAAGGCGAAATCCTAGTACTGTTAAATCCGCCCCTTGAGGCAACGGCGGGTAATTATTTTCCCAGCCTGCGCGTCCACTCGGCAAACCATCCCGACTTGATGCTGCTGGATTTGGTGTATTTACAAATTCTCCCCATCTACCTGCTGAGTGCCGAACTCCGTACTCTTATCGGTAAGGTAAGGCGCAGCGCTGGGGTGTTTGAGGTGCGGTTGACGAACCGGGGAAACACCTTGCGGGAAGTAATTATCCGCGCCATCACCTTGGAGGAGGAGGACTTTTGTACTTATACCTTAGACCCGACTCAGGTGCAAATCTTGCCAGGAAATACTGCCACCGCCGCGTTAGAGGTGAAACCGAATAAGTGGTGGCGGCGTCCGTTTTACGGCGGTGGGTTACTGATTAACTTTGGTGTAGAACTCGAAGATGTTCAGCAACTGCCGCTACCGAATGACTTACCCAGAGGGGTGTTGGTTTGGGAGTCACGCGCCTGGTGGCAGTTCCTGTTGTTGATTTTAACTGGTTTGGGGACACTAGCTGCGATCGCTTTTTTGATTTGGTGGCTCTTTTTCCGCCCCCCTATTCCTCCTAAAATTCTTGAATTCACTTCCGATAATCCGTCTTATAAAGAAGTGGATGGCGAATTCATTCGCTTAAATTGGCAAATTCGTAATCCTCAACAAATCCAGTCCTTTGCTATTACAGGTTTGTCGGCGAATGGAGCCGCATCTGTTCAACCCCGGACTTACGATTTCAGTAAAGGTATTCCTAACGACCTCAAACAATTCTGTGTCATTAGAACCGTACTCATCTGTAAAAATGTGCGGACAGAAGCCCGTCAACCAGGAGATTATACTTTTGAACTTAAAGTATTTTCTAAAAAAGGAAAAGATGTCGCGGCGGATACAGCAAAGACCAATTTAATTAAAATTCAACCCTTAGATTTACCAAAAATTAGCGAGTTTGTCTCAACCAAACCTGTATATCAGGAAGCTAGTAGTCTTAATACTAAATATAGCAAAACTCAGCCATCCGTTGAAGATATGATTTCGCTCAATTGGAAGATTACTAATCCCAACCAACTCAAAGAATTAAAAATAGTTGGTCGAGCGCCTGATGGTTCAGTAAGTAGCCAATTAAAGCCTTTAGATTTCAGTCAAGGAGTGCCCAAAGAACTGAGCAAATTCTGCAAACTTCAAGAAGACCTAATCTGCCAAAATGTCCCAACAGGAATTCGCAAACCTGGTGATTACATCTTCGAACTTACTGTAGTAC
>CADCTM010000444.1:0-2078 GCA_902805485.1 uncultured Coleofasciculus sp.
TTTCCGAGATTGTTTTATTCAAATCAGCAACGTGTTCCAAAACATCCACACAGATAACCCCATCAAAAGTATTGTCACGATAAGGAATATTTTCCCCTAATCCTTGCAAGTAGTTAATTTTAAAATCACAAATTGCAGCGTGTTCTTGAGCTTTACTTATACATTTTTGAGATTGATCAATTCCTGAGACAATTGCACCTTTTTGTGCCATAAATTCACAAGTAAACCCGCCACCGCAACCCACATCCAACACATTTAATCCCTCCCAGTTACTGACATAGCGGTCAAAGAACTCAAAACGCGGTTGATTGAGATGGTAGAGAGCAAAAATCTTTGCTTCTGGACTCCACCAGTTCTCAGCACTCAAATCATAAAACTCTAAATCATTCTTCTTCATAATTTACTTCTCTCGTTAGATACGTAGTTTCAGTCTTGATTGAGATACTACAAAAAGTTGAATGAAAAGCTCGAAATGAATAATCCACTGATAAGACTTTTACTGATTGGTTTATTGCTGATAACATTAGTCGCTCCCTTTGCTGGATTAGCGCCTTTAATGCTATTTCTTTTCGGATTAGGGGTTTTCTGGTTCTTTTGGTCATTAGTAGAAGCTTTTTTTACGGCTGATGTCGAAAGAAAGGACACAGAATTTAAATCGTCGAAAGGAGAGTAAAAATCAGGGTGAAGATTTCTTAGAGACATTAAGATGCGGATTACCTTAAATAATTCCCTATCAATCGACATATATAGATTTATCTCAGGAGATAGAGACAATCGGCATTTAAGATCTGGGATTTTAGGGAGTAATTGTAATAAATCATTAACAATCCATAATTATGCTGGGAATCAATCAAATTAAAACAGCCGCCTTGTTAGGGCTTCTAAGTGGTTTACTAGTTTTGGGAGGCTATTACCTAGTTGGAAATGAACAGGGATTATACATGGGTCTAGCCTTTGCCGCATTTACAAGTTTTAGTTCCTGGTATTACTCCGATAAAGCCGCTTTGGCAGCATACAATGCAAAACCCCTAGCGCGTCATGAGTCGCCAGAACTTTACGACATGGTTTCGTCTTTAAGCACCAAGGCGGGTATTCCTATGCCTAAATTATTCTTTGTACCCACCCAATCACCCAATGCCTTCGCCACTGGTCGCGACCCTGAACACGCATCAGTCGCCGTCACTCAAGGCATTGTCGATTTACTCTCCCGCGAGGAACTAGAAGGCGTCTTGGCGCACGAACTTACCCACATCCGCAACCGCGACACCCTTACCCAAGCTGTTGCCGGGACGATTGCCGGAGCAATTACCTTCTTAGGACGAATTCTCACGTTTGGTGCGCTGTATGGTCCTGTGACACGCGATAATCGTCGAGGCGGCAACCCCCTCGGTCTGCTATTCTTGATTGTCCTAGCGCCACTGTCTGCGGCATTACTTCAGTTTGCCATCTCCCGCACTCGTGAATTTTCTGCTGACTTGGGTTCGGCTCAAATCACAGGTAATCCCTTAGCACTGGCAAGTGCCTTGGAGAAGCTAGAAGCAATGGGTCATCAAATCCCGATGAACGGTAATCCAGCCATGTCACCACTGCTCATCGTTAATCCGCTTTCTACCCAAGGCTTACAGGCTCTTTTCCGGACTCATCCCCCTACAGAAGAACGGATTCGCCGCCTTTTGGAATTAGCAAAGCAACAGCAAGGACAGCCAGTTGCTGCCTAAATCAAACTGACAAAACGATTTAAATACTGCCAGCACCCGGTATAAATGCCGGGTTTTATTATTAGATGAAGATTAAACCAATAAAGCTAATTGACCAGAAATCGGACCTTTGACTTTTACAGCTTGCGTCTTCTGTCCCGGAATTAAATCGAGGATTTTCTCCGCTTCTTGTGGGTAAAGAATGGTGAAATTTAACTTGAATAAAAAAGGCTGCACGCGGTCGGGGGTGAGCGGTGCTGGCTCCCAAATGGTGAGACGATAACCTGTAGCAAGGGGTTTAATAGAGTAGTGCATCATGAAGGTTCCTGCAAAAGTTTATTCATAGCGAACTGCCCTAACCTATATCTTGAATCACTACCA
>CADCTM010000444.1:2088-2556 GCA_902805485.1 uncultured Coleofasciculus sp.
ACCACTTATGCATTAGTTACCTAATACCAGCAAATTGTTCCAAAGAAACCCTGTTAATTTGGCTGTTGCTCATTAACTTTATAACAAAAAAGTTAATAATTAGTGAACAAGCATACAAATCGTATTACAGACTGAAACAAAACTAACTAGGGCTAGTAACATCAGATCCCCTGGGTGAATATTTCCTTCGCCTAAAAAAAGCCCGCAGACACGGGCTTCAGACTAACACTCCTGTTGATACACTAATTTAAAGAAACGACGTTAGTGTACGACAGCCGCAGAGGGCAAAATCAACTTAGGTACAGGCTGTGTCTTACGACCATTTTGAGCGATATCCTGATCCGAATCCTTAAGCAATGCCTCGCGAATCATCCGTGCAATCACCCGTTGTGCCAAACCCCCAGCAATCTTCTGCCCCATCCGTTGAGTTTCCGGCTTCAATAGTAGCTGAGGAATAATCGGCACTAA
>CADCTM010000445.1 GCA_902805485.1 uncultured Coleofasciculus sp.
AATTTTTTATATATTTAAGCTTTGTAAAAAGCTCTTTAATATAAAGCTATAATCAAAAAAAATCAATCATTTCAACTTTTTATTACACAGCTCCTCAGCTAATTTTTAGCAATTGTTAGGAAAGCCAAAGTATTTTAAACAAATATATCAATATTTCATTTTCCTTTTACAATCCGGTAAAGTAGTTTTTCAATCTGTTGATTGACGGTTGTTAAGTCAAAACACTGACTAGCCTGACTCTGTGCCTGGTGAGCGATAGTCGCGGCATGAAGAGGCTGGTTACGACAGCTAATGATAATTTCTGCAAGTCTAGTCGGATCTCCCGGCGGGATCAAAAAACCTGTAATGTCCGGTTCTACTAATTCAATCGCACCTCCTGCCTCTGCCGCAACTACAGGGCGTCCACACAACATTGCTTCAACGATGACTCTTCCAAACGGTTCTGGTGCTGTGGAAGTGTGGGCGACTAAATCACAGGCATTCATAAGCGGCACAATGTCCGAACGAAATCCTAAGAACCGCACTCGTTCCTCAATTCCTAGTTCTGCAACTCGTTTGTGCAAAAGCTGGACGTAATCCTGCTCGCCGAACAGTGCATCACCGACAAAAAGAGCAGTCACATCTTCAGGACAGCGAACAAGCGCTTCCAGCAAAATATGCTGTCCTTTCCAAGGTGATAAACGGCTGAAATGCCCGACTAAAAATCGTCCATCAAGACCGAGTTGTTGTTTGAGCTGACTAGAGCTAGATTGATCAATCCGATAAAGCTCAGGTTCAAAACCGTTGTAAACAACTTCGGTTATCTGTTCGCGTCCTCCTGCTTTCACGAAAGCCATTTTACTAGCTTTTGAATTAGCAATCACGAGTGAAGCTTGAGCATTAGCTAAGGTGACGGCGATGGAAAGGTTAGTGCGGCTAAAGTGGTCTAAAGATAAAATATCATGCAGATGATAGACCAGAGGGCGACGGCTCAAGAAACTAGCGATCGCACCTACGACTAGAGCTTTTTGAGTATTAGCGTAGATTAGATCGTATTCACGGGCTTTTCTCACTACCCGCGCAATTAGAGGCATTAGCGAGCTTACGCTGCCTAAACCTTGGGCGAAACTGCTTTCTTTGCGAACTTGTATTGGCTCAGTCGCTAGAACCTGAACTGGGATATGCTGCTGCTCTAGTAAATTTCTAAAAGAACCATCTGCAAATAAGCCAACTAGACAGCTATCTCGATAAGGTTTGGCAATATCTATTAGACAGAGTTCTGCACCGCCAGGCTTGCCACTTTGGTCTAGGAAGAGAATTTTCATTCAAACTTGCTTATGCTAATAGAACTTTCCGAACCTGTTGTGCGATTTCCTGCCAGTCGAAGTTTGTGGCGGCATACTCACGACAGGCGATTCTAGAAGGCATTGATACCTTTCCAGTTAGCACCTCTTCTAATCGCTCGGCAATGTCTGTTGCTTCCGGAGAAGCGGTAATCAAATCGGGTGAAAATGGCTCTAAGACTTCCGGCATTCCCCCAACAGGAGTACACAATGCTGGAGTTCCACAAGCTAGTGATTCTAGTAATACTAATCCAAATCCTTCTAAAGATTGACTGGGCATAATCGTCAGATCTGCGGCTTGGTAAGCTAAAGGTAATTGGTCATCTGGTAAAAATCCCAGAAATTTTACATTTTCATTGAGTCCTAGTTCAGTTACCTGCTGTTCTAGTGAGGCTTTTATCGGTCCTTTCCCTGCGATTGCAAGCCAAACATCGGGAATCTTTGGCTTGATTTTAGCCACGGCAATCAACAATTTGTCAAGCCCCATGCGATGAACTAAGCGACGAGGGGTAAATAATATGGCACGATCTTGGGGCCAATTGAGCTGGGTACGGGCTTCTTGACGGGATAGGTTTGGCTGAAACCGAGTCAGATCGACCCCACCAGGAATAATGTGAATTTTGCTCCAAGGAACTTGGTATTCTTGATGCAAAATAGTTCCAAATGCTTTGCTTAGAACAATAAAGCGATCGCAACGACGGTAAACTCTTTGCTCAACCCAGTCCCTAAAAAAAACACCTAGTTTTCCAACCCCTTCCTGCTTGCATTCTAATGCCCAAGGACCGTGAAACGAGAAGGTAATTGGCACTCCCTCTGGCAAAATCTGCAACAGAGGAAGGCTGTACAGTGCAAAATGCAAATTGATAGCATCGGGTTTAGCAGCTTGTCGGCTCAAAAAATTGTTACGCATCAACCAAAGCCTTTGCAATAGTCGATTATCCGGTTCCGCCAAATTAGTTAGTTTGATGGGAAACTTGGGTTGAGCTTCTGGTAAACCAACTCCACACAATTCAACTCGATCTTGAGCCAGTGCCAGTTGATGAGTGAGTTCATAAACATAGCGATCGAGTCCTCCTGGTGTTTCCGGAAACCATCCTAGACCAACGCAGAGAATATTTGCAGCGGCTGGAGCAGGAGTGCCTAGGTAGTTTTTCACTTGGTTTTCTCCAAGTATAAGTTGTTCAATGAACTTTCGCGCTCAAGCAGTGAATAGTA
>CADCTM010000446.1 GCA_902805485.1 uncultured Coleofasciculus sp.
TTACAAAATCTGAGAGTTTCAGTAAACTTCCTGAGATTTAAACTGCGATAATACCAGATTTTTCTCTCGGCGTATTACGAATTCCGCTTTTTCTGTAATTCTTATTACACATTTGCTGGAGTCTTTTGTCAAAATATTCCGGAAGACTGATTGGGCAGTAGGGGTTTGTGCTTAGATTACAGATTATAGTCATGCGGCTGTTTAATACGAGTTTTACAAATTATAGGGATACTACTGATAATGGAAGTGATGGACTGAAATATTATCAGTGATTTTACGCAATCTCAAATTAAGTAAAAGATCATATCATATATAATTATTTTCTTTCAGGCGACTTCAAGAGAAATCACTTATAAAAGAAACAAATAACCCATAAGAATTAAAAAATCTCTTGACTAATCATCAAAAAACTGCTTTTCAAATTACCAAGGATTGCCGATCATTGTGAAGGCACTCCAATAGTAAGGATGGGAAAACTTGCTATCGCCAACACGAGTTAATGCCACGGGTATTGCAACCTCATCCTTGGTTGTAACTAACCTCCGTCGTTCGATCCGGACTTGACCTTTGATCATTGCCAACTGTGCCTGTCGCAGCGCTTCGGCTTTAATCGGAGCTTCCTTGAGTATCTGGTAAAACTCGCTCATTAACCCCAACGTGCCTTCATCATTGACATCCCACAAACTGGCTAAAACAGACTTTACGCCAGCTTGTAGCGCTAACCCCGCAAAGCCTAATTCCACCTGCTCATCTCCTAGAGCAGTCCGGCAGGCAGATAGTACCAGCAAATCAACAGGCGGTTGAGTCCAGTCTAAAGACCGTAGTTGCATTGGCGGTAACTTCCGTTCTGATAACTCAATATAAGAATTAGTCGGTTGCCCTGGTAGAAACTCGGCATGAGTTGCCAAATGAACAATCCGGGCATCAGTTTGCTGTCGTTGCGACTTCAAGTTATCAAGGGTAAATTCTCGGTTGAGAAAAGATTTACCGCCCCAAGTTTGGGTAATATTTGTCAACTCTAAAGGTACGGCAGGTAAAGGTCGATTGTCTGGAAACTCACTTGCCCCCATTGCTAATACTTGGGCGGTGCGGATATCACTGTAACGGGTATCGGTGAGTGCCAGACTAGGCATCAAACCCACACTATATCGTTCCACAATAAAGCCTTTGCCGTCGTGGAGAGCAGCTAAAGGGATAGTCCGTAACCCCGCATCAGTAATGTAAATCAAATTGTTGATGCCTAGCTGTTTAAGGTCTTTTTCTAAAGGCGCTAACAGCCACTGATACATTTGTTTGGCTGGAACAAGATAGCTTGTAGCATTGCGGACATTGGTTACAGCAAGGCGAAATTCCCTAGCCGTAGCGATAACTTTCGCTCTTGTCGTATTAAGTGACTTGCGGATCGGTTTGCCTTGTGCAGTAATTAAAACCAGTTCCAAGCGATCGCTCATTTGAGGCGTTAATGCCCGTAATAGTGAAAGATTAGACGACGTTGACTCTAATCCTTGAGCGGAAGCTGGGGTGGGAGTTATGCTGGCGGGAACAAATAATGCATAAATCACAGCCGATTTAGCGCCGGTTTTACTTTCGACACTTTGAAGAAGATTCCGAATTTCTGACAAACTACTGCCGGAGGTTTGACTTAATCCGAGATACTGTTTAAAGTCTTTGCCCGAAGACTCATCGAGTGATTTTACAGCTTGATCTAAGGGTGCGCCGTTGTTATTATTTTGCACCGGCAGAATACTGGGAGTGCCTTGAGAGGCGACAAGATCGATGGGGTTAACCGTGGGCGAATTGCCATCTGTAGGCGTCGTCGGATCGGTATCAGGGGGAGAAGTATTCGGTACGCTAACAATCTGAATATTGTCTTGGGTGTAATTATAAGGAAATGAGCGTTGGGGAGCGATCGCATTATTGCGTGTTGCAATTGCCCCCTCTGTACCGTTTGTCGTCCCATCCCCCACTGTGAAAGGAGTTACGCCTTTACCACCGTGCTCAATTGTAATCGCACCGCCATTACTCCCCCCATTAGAGAAAATACTCGTTGCGCCAACAAGACTTGTAAACGTATCAGTAGCCCGAAAAAACCCTTGGGTACTGATATCGACTCGCCCGCCGGTTGTTCCACCTTGGGCATTAATCCAACCAACTTGAATGTCGCCCGGTGTATTTAGCTCAACATTACCCCCTTTACCACTCATCCCTTGAGCGTTAATTTGCCCTGTACGTATTTGGTTAGTTGCATCAAGGCGGATATCGCCGCCATCGGTGCTACCGGAGGAATTTAGGTTACTAGTAGCGATCGCGCCAGCATTACTTGTGAGGGTAATTTTGCCCCCAGTTGAGGTTGTCGAGCTGTCGAGAGTGCCTCCACGGGTATTGATGTCCCCGCCCGTAGTGCTTAAGGTAATGCCGCCTTCTGAGGTAATCTTGCGGGTACTAATGTCACGTCCTGCGGTAATTGTCGTACTGCCGCCACCGGTCACGGTTACGGTATCCGCTAAGTCCACTGTGATGGCGTTAATGTTTTTT
>CADCTM010000447.1 GCA_902805485.1 uncultured Coleofasciculus sp.
GGCTCAAGCCTATTTGTTAACCAAACTGTTTCAATGTCACCCAAACACTGAAGTGTTTGTCCTATCTCAGAAAGCTGATTCGTTCTGTGGATTAGCGGCAATTAGAAGAGTTGATCGGCGCGAAGTGGATAGAGCCTGCAAAATTTCTTGCCCGTCTTCACCAGATGTAACATTGACGTGAGGCGGATCAATGGGAGCGGCTAATGGGTTGATTGGTTTATGATCAACGTTTGCTGGTGGTATGCGATCTGCGCTTCTCCCAAGGGGAGACGCCTTGGGCGAACGCAGCAGCGCTTCGCTATCGCTTACTGTTACTGTTGGCTGTTCGGATGATGGGGTAGGTGTGATCACCTTCACCTCCTCTTGCTCAATTAATGCCTGTGACTGTGGTGGCATTGCCCGTCTAGCTTCACTCACCGCACTTGAGATATAATGCTTTACCTCATCCCCAGTGATTATGTCTCTACGGGCGTGAAACTGTCCACAGAGATGCCTGTACAGGTCAAAACGAACTTTAGGTGGTGCGGAGTTGAGGATACCTGCTATCTCGCCGAAACGATAATTAATGAGCAGCACCTCATCCTTCTCAGCCTCCGACAGATACTCAATTTGGTCTTCCAACGGGTGACGCTGTGCCGCCTGTCCTCCCTCCATCACACGCAAGATATCGCCTAACTTTCCTCGATACATGGGGATAAGCCGGATTGAGCCTGTGTCCTGAAACTCTTGAAACACTGTGTAGACGTAACCTAGAGCGCCAATCGTGAGGGGCAACCAAGCTAAAGGATTGGCAGACATCACCACAGATGCTCCTACAGCGATCGTACTGGCTAACTTTCCTGCCTCACATTCTTTTGCTGTTTCCCTGGACTTTTCAATCAAGATGGCTCCACGCCGACGCACCCAGACATCCACATCACCTTGCTGTAGTAGCGTTAGTGGGGCAAATTCAGTTGAGTCGAAGTCCGGTGCAATTGTAATATTGTTATCCATAAGTTTCAATTCCTTTTAAATGAAAGCGCCCTACCTGTTGAGAGGTAAGGCGCTAAAAGCATTAATGAGTCTTAATTTTTGCCATTAGCTTTGCGCCAGAGGGCAAAGCCAGTCTCACCCGCTAGCATCGTACAGAGGTTGTAAATAACGATGCCGATGAACTCGGTCGGTAGTTGACCCCAAGGATTGCGACTAGTAAACGTTGCACCAAAATCCATAATGAACACCAGGAGGATAAACAATCCCAGCACAGAACGCTCACTCATCCCAGCGCGTTTGTACTCTTTACGACGAGCTTCCACCAAGTCGATCGCTTTTTCGTTCTTGGCTGGTGTCTGATGGTGCTTTATTTGGTCGTAATCTGCCTTAGCTTTGTCCGGGTCTTTACCTCGAATTGCCTGTGACTCAATCCACTGAGCTGCAAGTGACACCACAACCGCAGCCCAAAAGTTAACCTTTGTCCAAACCCACAACCAACTTATTCCGATCCATTCCGACTCATACCAGGGGAACAATGCTTTGCCGCCGAAAGCTTGAAAGAAACCATCGGAACTTAACACCACTCCTCCTACTAAGAGAAAAGCAGCAAGTACTTTAATTCCACCCTTTTCGTTGTCAATGAAATTGTCCAAAGTTCGTGCAATGATATAAGGCAGGACCCCAACAATTTTGACACCCATATCAATGATTTTGCCGATAATATCGTAGAAATCATTCTTCTTCTTAGGTGCGGCTGGGAACTCATCTTCAAAGTCAAATTCAGGATGCATTACAAACTCCTTGGTAGTATTTAGTGAAGTAAAATTTTCCTTGGTTAGCGTAACCAACACATTGTCTATTTTTGTCGTAGATGAAGGTTTTCTTTGTTGGCTCAACAGTGCGTTTCCAGTCGAGTTTCGGCGGAGTATTTGAAAGTGTGTAATTGGAAATAATTAGTTGGTCAAAGTTGACAACACCATTCTTGGAATAGGTATCACTAATTTTCTTTGTTGTCTCTGCTTTAACCTGCTCTAGTTCCGCCTCACTCCTTAACTCGTCACGCTCTGAGGCTTTTCTTAAGCTAGTTGGAATAGTAAATAAATTGATTCCAACTAGTAGCAAAATGCCTGTGATACCCGCTTGCATCCCTGGAGCATATCTACCTGATATCTTCATGAACTTTTCTCGAAAAACCCCTTAGCTTTCATCCATTCCCATGCCGAAGAAACAATGTGCTGCTGTTCTTTGGTTCTCGTTGGAACGTGTTCATTGCTGAGAGACTTTCTGTTTTCCTCAGCTAGGATTTGAGCAGCCGCACTTGCTAGAGAAGTTGGAATTCCAGCAGCTTCTAAATCTTTTTGAATAGAAGTTTTGATTGTGTTAATATCCACTAACTTCTCCCTCTTTGATACTGGGCTATCGCTTCTTGTCCTACTGAGGTTGACTTAAATTTTGCGATGTAAATATCAACCACCTTTATCTGTTCTGTAGTTAGCCTGCCTGTTGGATCTAAATCTTTGAAAAGACCGAGGCATGAAGCAATTCGCCACTTGCTATCACG
>CADCTM010000448.1 GCA_902805485.1 uncultured Coleofasciculus sp.
GGACATAAAGTCTCCGGTGTTGCCACAGCAACACCAACACCAACACCACCAACACCAACACCAACACCACCAACACCAACACCAACACCAACACCACCAACACCAACACCAACTCCGACGTCAACCCCAACGTCAACACCAACCCCTACATCCTCGCCGCAACCTAGCCCAAGCCCAAGCCCAAGTAGCCAGATAGATAGTAAAAGCGATCGCGTTGTCAGTAGCGATCCAACTCAGTTTGCCGCCTCAACTCAAGGAGAATTGAGTGCAACAACTAACAAGACATCAATTTTCAATGACCCGGTATATCAAATAGAAGAAGCTTTTACGAAAGAATTTGAAGACCATTTTCAGCGACCGGCAACCGCAAAAATTCAGACTCAAAAAGATGTACGCGATCGCATTCGCCAAATTGAGCAGACAACAGGGATCAAGGCAGGGGTGATTTATGTAAAGTTTCAACCAGTTGCTGTGGCAACACCGGAGACTTTATGTACCGCTCCCTCCTTAAAGAAAAAGCCTAATTCCCAGCGAGACCAACGGCTTGGTATCCTGCGGTCTGAAGTTTCTGGGGGAACTCAAGAGCCAGCTCAACAACAGGAAAACTGCCTCAAAACCCAAAATAACCAGCTTGAACTGTTGATGATTTCAGCAGAAGGTGAGCCAATTCGTAAGCAAGTTCCAAGCGCCAATCGTGCCAATGTCCTAGCAGTAACTCAGGAATTTCAGAAAGCACTAACTAATCCTAAAAACGTTAACACAACCAGCTATCTCAAATCAGCCCAGCAACTGTATCGTTGGATAATCGCGCCCTTAGAGGCTGAGTTCCAAGCACACAAAATCAAGAATTTAGTGTTTGTAATGGATTCAGGATTACGTTCCTTACCAGTCGCCGCCCTTCACGATGGCAAAGGATTTCTTGTCGAGCATTATAGTGTTGGCTTAGTGCCCAGCTTGAGCTTAACTGGCTCTAGTTATCGAGATGTACGACCACTTCAGGTTCTAGCGATGGGAGCGTCGGAATTTGCCGAGCAAGCGCCCTTGCCTGGAGTGAAAGTAGAGTTGGCAACGATCACCGAGCAACTTTGGAAAGGCAAATCCTTCCTCAACGACAGCTTTACAATGGAGAATTTCAAGGCTCAACGAAACCTACAGTCTTATGGAATTGTCCATCTGGCAACCCATGCCGAGTTTAAACCGGGAGCGCCGAATAACTCCTACATTCAGCTTTGGAACCGCAAACTTCGGCTCAACGAACTAGAGGAATTGCAATTATCTGATCCACGAGTCGAGTTGTTAGTGTTGAGTGCTTGTCGAACAGCATTGGGAAATAAAGACGCCGAGTTAGGTTTTGCTGGATCAGCCTTCGTCGCTGGGGTTGGCTCGACCCTTGCGACACTGTGGTATGTCAACGATCGAGGTGCTTTAGGGCTGACAACAGAGTTCTACCATCAGTTGAGTCAAGTGTCAATTAAGAGTCAGGCGTTGCAACAGGCACAGTTAGCGATGATTCAAGGCAGGGTGCGGATCGAAAATAACCAGTTATATAACTCTGGCAAGAGCGTTTCCTTACCTTCGAGATCGTCAACCTCAACCAACCTCAATTTATCTCATCCCTATTATTGGGCAGCTTTCACCCTTGTTGGTCAACCTTGGTAATCTTAGTTATTAGTAAAACAGTGATGAGCTACCAACAATAAATCAGGGGTTAAATCCGTTGCGGAATTAGTAAAAGAGTCATCAACAATAATTTATCCGTTAAATTCGTTATTTAATCCGTTGCAAAATTGAACTAATCACTAATTTTCATGTTGTTCGTAAGCGGCGACAATTCTTTGGACTAGGGAGTTGCGGACGACATCTTTTGTGGTAAGTTCACAGAAGGCAATGCCATCAACCGGACGCAGAATTTTTTGGGCAACAGCTAAACCAGACTGTTGGGATGCTGGCAAATCAGTCTGAGACAAGTCGCCTGTCACCACCATCCGAGAGCGCAAACCCAAACGAGTCAAAACCATCTTCATCTGTCCTGGAGTTGTGTTTTGAGCCTCATCAACAATCACAAACGCATTGGTGAGGGTACGACCGCGCATATAAGCCAAAGGAGCGACTTCAATCACACCTCGTTCCATCAAACTGGGCATTTTTTCCGGGTCAATGAGTTCATGCAGGGCGTCGTAGAGGGGACGTAGATAGGGATTAACCTTCTGCTGCAAGTCTCCTGGGAGGAAGCCCAATTTTTCACCGGCTTCCACAGCGGGGCGCGTTAGAATCAGGCGTTCGTACTCCGACGCAAGCAAAGCTTGAGCAGCTAAAACAACAGCAAGGAAAGTTTTTCCCGTACCAGCAGGACCAATGCAGAAGGTGAGGTCGTGGCTGAGGACGGATTTGATATATTGGCGTTGCCGGAAGGTTTTGGCGCGGATGATTTCGCCTCGACGGGTACGAGCAAGAACATCTTTTTGTAAATCTTGGAGTTCATCTTCTTGGTGAGTATCCAGCGCCTGAATTGCCGTTTGGATATCCACACCTGTAATATTTTTTCCTTCCTGCCAGAACGATTTTAATATCCGCACCACGGATGAGACTCGTTCAACTTGTTTTTGGGTACCCGTAATCACCAATTCTTGCCCCCGCAGAACCAGAGTAGCGCCCGTTTGCTGTGACAAGATTTTCAGGTTATCTTCCCGAGTTCCTCCTAAGGCGATCGCACTTTCATTACTCGGCAGTTGAATAGTCTTTGATACTTCACTCATTGGTTATTCATCATGGTGGTAGGGGCGAAGCAGGACGAAATTAGGATTATAGGTTTTTGCCGATCGCATTTTTACCGCTTTGCTTCGCCCGTACTTCAGATGTCAGTTGTTCTACTCAAATTACCACTGACGCCTAACTCAGAACATGGCACTCGCGCTATTGGGAGCGGAATTTCGGAGCGGGTTTCGGTATTGAAGTCTTTGGCGAGGGTGAACTTCTTGTGACACCAGTACCACCAGCACTTTCTCGACTGGAATCCCCAGAGTGGCTTTCGTATATATCCAGATGAGCCGATTGACCCGCCGCCTGAGCAACCGCTTGAATTACCATTCTAATCGCCTGAATATTTCGACCACCCCGACCAAACACTCGTCCCTTATCCGCTCCTTCAAAAGCCAAACGAATCCATACCCGCCCCTTTGAGGCTGACCGTTCGCAATCTATGCTCAACGAAGTCGGTGACTCTAAAAACGGTTCTACCAAAAATCGCACGAGAGCGGCATAATCTGGCGTATTTGCTTGAAGCGAAGAAGACGGTGTTTCAGGCACGGACTTGTTCCAAGACGTTAGCTTTACGAAGGATACTGCGGACGGTTTCAGTAGGTTGGGCACCATCTTGAAGCCGCTTGACAATCGCTGGGACATTCAAGTGTGTTTCATCAGTTCTGGGGTTGTAAAAGCCCAATTCTTCCAAAGGACGACCATCACGACGTGCGCTACTTTCAATAGCAACAATTCTGTAGCTGACTTCACGCTTTTTGCCGTATCGTTTTAATCTGAGTTTGACCATGTTTAGCAATAATTCATCTGTTTGATTTTAAGCTATTGTCGGGGGTTCGTGCTTATTAGTCATTAGTCATTAGTCAGGAATCAAGAGTAAAGCCTTGCTAGACAACGGACACATGACCAATGACAAACAACCTACAACTGACCAAATCCCTTCTTTTTCTTCTCCTTTTTCTTTTTCTTTGTCACCCCGCCTCCTCCTGGATAGCCGCGCCAACCGGGGCCAGAGGGTTGATTACCCCCCATACCGCCCAACATATTGCCCATACCTGCAAATCCTGGCATTCCCGGCATCTGACCTTGACCCATTTGTTGCATGAGACTTCGCATTTTGGTAAATTCACTAACCAAATTACTGACATCTCTCTCTGTATAGCCACAACCACGGGCAATCCGACGACGCCTTGACGGAGACTTGGATAACAAATCGGGGTTGCGGCGTTCCTCAACCGTCATCGAATTAATCATTGCCTCAGATTGCTTGAGCTTCGTTTCCCCCTGCTGCAATTGCTCCGAACTGAGCTTATTGCCCATCCCTGGAAGCAGCTTCATCAAGCCACCCAGGGAACCCATATTCTTCAACAGCCGCATCTGCTTCAAGAAATCGCTGAAGTCAAACTTTGCCGTCAGCATTTTCTCCTGCATCTTCTCGGCATCAGCGAGGTCAACCTCTTCCTGGAGTTTTTCTACCAGGGTGATCGTATCTCCCATGCCGAGAATTCGCGATGCCATCCGCTCTGGATAAAATGGTTGCAGCGCTTCAACCTTTTCCCCAACACCGACAAATTTAATCGGTTGACCAGAAATTCGCCGCACTGAAAGCGCCGCACCACCGCGACTATCGCCATCCAGCTTTGTCAGAATTGCGCCCGTGATGCCAATTTGCTCGTGGAAAGTCCGGGTAAGATTAGCCGCTTCCTGACCGGTCATTGCGTCCACAACCAGCAGGGTTTCATGAGGTTGAACCGCTTTCTTGATTTGGGCGAGTTCCGCCATCATGTCCTGGTCAATTTGCAGGCGTCCTGCTGTATCGATAATCACCGTATCGACACCCAGTTCCCGCGCCCGTGCCACCCCTTGACGGGCAATTTCTACGGGGTTGGCATCTTTACCCAACTCAAACACAGGAACGTCAATTTGCTGACCCAGAGTGATTAACTGGTCGATCGCGGCGGGGCGATATACGTCTGTGGCAACCAAAAGACAGGTACGATTTTCCTTGCCAAGATGTAAAGCAAGCTTTGCCGTGGCTGTGGTTTTACCTGTACCTTGTAAACCTGCCATCAAAACAATGGTCGGAGCGGTGTCTGCTTTGGCTAAGGGGACATTCGTTTCCCCCATCACCGTCACCAGCTCATCGTAGACAATTTTGATGAACTGCTGGTCAGGACGGACACCAGAGACAACTTGCACTCCTTGTGCCTTGGTTTCCACCTCCGCCACAAAATCTTTGACGACTTGGAGGTTAACATCTGCCGATAACAGGGCGCGACGAACCTCTTTGAGGGCTTCTTGGATATTGGACTGAGAGATTTTGTCCTGGCCCCTAAGTTTCTTCCAAGCGTCTTCTAAGCGTTCGGCTAGGGCGTCAAACATAAGTCAATTTTTTCTAAATGGTTCTCTTAAATTTAAGCGTAATCTTTTGACAAACTTTTTACAGCTTCACTCTCTGAACTTATAATTCACGAATTCAAGACTAGTAGAGTGTTCTGGCGCTGCTTCTGGCTCTGGTGAAATCGTTGATTAGTAGGGCATGAGTGCGATCGCTTGTCAGTCAGGAAAACCCTGCTCGCGCTAACCTCACTCCTGACGACCGGGAATTTGGGAATCTAGAATTGAGCAGGGTGCATTCTCCTCAACCCAATAATTGCTAACTCAACTATGGCGAGTGAGTACAAGTACTAAAAGCCGTTTGTTCAACACTCGGCAATTTATGTAGAAGCCAAGAAGGCGTTATTGGGTTGCGTAGAAGCAGTAAAGAAAACCGCTTTTTTTGTGGAGTGTAATTGTTTTCTTTAATCGCTTGTCACGCTTGGTTGCCCGTCGCTCTCTCCAAAAGCAAGCTACCCTTCATCAATACTTTTCACTATGCCTATCAGTAAGCAAAGCTCCAACTTGGAGAATAATGGGACTGCGCCGATTAAAGCACGTCGCCAGAAAACCAAGTCTAGCGCCACTTGTGAACCAGAACATACATCAGAAAACCTGGAGCAGCCGTCGTCAGTTACCAGCGAAAATTCTCAACAAGATGGAGATGCGTTGCCAACTCATCAACACAACGCAACATTGGACTGGTTGAGTCATTTCCAGCGCCACAGTCAGCTATTGATGGCAGTGGTAGAACCTGGGAGTTTTACACTGCGATATGCCAATGACTATTTTTGTACGATCATGGGCATTGAGCAGATTGATTCAAGTTTGACGAATCGCGAAATTCGCTTACCCGATTTATTGCCAGACTTAAAAGGTTCAGCCGTTGAATTATTATATCGGCAGCACGTATTGCACTTAGTGCTTCGGGATATTTATCAAATCAAAATTCCCCGCTCACGATTACTGGATCAGCCTGTTATTGTTTCCTTGAAAAGTCCGCTTTATCCGGAACCTCGGTTAATTGAATTTGCCTTCCGTTCCGAACAATTAACGATCGCACGTCTAGATTCGCAGGTGGATGAGTTAGCTGATTTAGATTTAGAGCAATTACTGGTGGAGGAGCGTTCCGTAAAGTTAATCGACTCGGCGCAGTTAGAAGCGTGGAGAGTGCGCTTGCGCTTAGAGAATTACCAACTCTCAGGACAGTTGTTACTAGAAGGCTCCGATGTTACAGAGCGGGAAACCATTCGCCATATTACTAGTTTACTAATTGACCGAGATTCGATTCTGCGTCCTGATAAATTCCGCCGGATTAACAAACGTTTGCGATCGCTTTTTCGCGCTACTAATAGCCTGATTTTAAGTGCAGAGAACGAGCAAATGCGGCTGTTCATGAGTACAGAACGTAAGGAATTAAGAGCAAGCGTTTATTCCATGCATTCCTTAGCAGAATCGCACTTTGCGCGTGCTGCGGATGCTAATCGCGTTTGGAATGTTCCTGACTTGAGCCAAGATTGCCAAACAGATTGTGAGCGATCGCTGCTTCATCAAGGCGTTCGTTCCATGTTACTTATTCCTTTAGTTGTTCGAGCGATTAAATCCAATAAAGGAGCCAGAAAACTAGCGGGAATTGTCGGATTAATTAGCGATAAACCCCATAATTTTGATGGGTTAGATTGCAAATATGCCGATGAACTAATGCCAGCTTTTACTGCCGCCCTTCGACAAGCAATTCAGCAACGTTTTACTAACATTCACCCCGCTGTCGAGTGGCGATTTTTGCAAGAAGCAGAGCGCCGAAGTTGGGGTTTGCCCTCAGAACCGATTGTCTTTGCCAATGTTTATCCTTTATACGGAATCTCAGATATTCGCGGTTCTTCAGAAGAACGTAACCGCGCAATTCAAGCAGATTTACTAGAACAATTCCAACTAGGAATGAGAATTGTGGAAGCAGTTTGCGAATTTCAAGAAAGTTCCTTGGGCGAACAATTAAAACTGGATTTGCTTGAATATATTGCACAAATTCAAGAACGAGTAACAGTAGATGCAGAAGCTTCAGCCTTAAGATTATTAAGCGATCGCCTTGAAGTTTATTTAGACTACTTCGGACAATGTGGAACTGATGCCCTCGCCGCCGTTGAAACATACCGTCAAAGCTGCAACAACGACCACAAATCAGTTTACGTTTTCCGCGCCCGTTACGACCAAACCATTAGCCGCATTAACTCACTGTTAAAAGAAACATGGGAAGGCTGGCAAGTGCGAATGCAACAAATCATTCCCCATTATTGCGATGTTGAGTCTACAGATGGCATCAATCACATGATTTATGTCGGCGAATCTGTTGACTCCAAATTTTCCGTTTACCACCTTAGAAGTCTTCGCTACGAACAATTACGCGCCGTTTGTGACTGCGCCAGAACTGCATTTAACTTTCAATCTCTCTACAATACGCAACTGGAAGTAACGCATTTGGTATTAGTTCAAGACCTCACAGTGGACATTATTCATGATGAAAATACAGAGAAACTTTTTGAGGTACGAGGCACAAGAGATATCCGCTATGAAATTGTGAAAAAACGCATTGATAAAGCCGTTGATGAAGAAGCCCGCACTCGCATTACTCAACCGGGAATGCTGACTTTAGTTTATTCCAGCGAAGAAGAATGGGCAGAATATCAACAATACCTGCGTTATTTATCGCGTGAGGGCTGGGTGGAGCCAGAAATTCAATTGGGGACTGTCGAACCCTTACAAGGGATAACTGGACTTAAATTTGCCCGTGTGCGGGTTTTACCTGCCCCAAATTTTTCCCAAGATACGGCTGAATTAATATTGCAAAATAAGCCTTTGAATAAAGATGAATTAGTAGAAGATCCGCTTGTTGAAGAGTTAGCAGATTAATAATCTTAGAGATGTTACTCTGGAACTTTCTATAATATGGTCTTTGTAATTTAACATTAAATAATCCATCAATTTGGTTGAGTAATTTTGTAATGACAATTAGCAAAGATTTATGGCAGTCAAATCAAGATTTGGCACAAGCTTGTCTGGAAAATCCTTTTGTCCAAGGCATTGCCAACGGCACACTTGACCGGGCAAAATTTGCCTATTATGTTGGGCAAGATGCCTTTTTCTTGGAATCATTTGCACGCGCTTATAGTCTCGCTGCCGCTAAGTCCCCCGACTGGGAGGGATTTAATGCTTTTCATACTTTTGCTGGCGCCGTTTTGGAGGAATTACGCCTGCATGAGGGATATGCTACCAAGTGGGGAATCGATTTACGAACAGTTGAACCAGGCACAGCGACGCGCCGCTATACTGACTTTTTACTGGCGACTGCTTGGAGTGGTGATGCGGGTTTAATTACGGTGGCGATGACGCCTTGTATGCGTCTGTATGCTTTTTTGGGTCAAAAATTAGCTGAAAATGGCATTCCTGAACACCAATATGCTGATTGGATTCGGACTTATAGTCAGCCGGAATTTGAACAATTAGCTCAACAATTAGAGGTTTTAACTGATAGATACACCACGATAACGGCATCTGTCAAGTCAACGTATCGTTATGCAATGTTGTGTGAGCGAGACTTTTTTAATGCGGCTTGGGAGTCGTAGAAACTTACTGCCGGAACGTCTCTACTCTCTATTGCTTCGCCACCACACAATCTAAACCACTATCAAATTCAGCAGGGAGTAAAGCAACAACATGAGGCACAGGACGGGGAGTATAACCCACCAAAGATTCCCCTTTATAAGCCAGCGAAGTACTTGCACCAGAATCCAACATTACAGCATCTCGAAAGCCTGCTTTCGTCAATAATTCTCCTAGATAAACCGAATCAATGGGTTCTTTTGATACGCCAATTGTTGGTTGTCCATCTTGATTAATTCCCCAAAACGCTCGATGGCGATTAGCATCAAAATCAAACAGACTTTTAAAGGTTTCCCTTGCTTGTGGTTGTGAATCTTTAACTAACCAGGCAGCGGCGACAAAAGCATCACTAACATTCGGTAGTTCCGCTTCTATTCCGGCAAGAGTATTGTGTTTAGTTGGGTCGAAAGGAATAAAACTTGCCGCTTCGGAACTAATCAACACAAGCGGACGTCCTGCTAGTTTTGGATTATCGTTCCTACTACCAGGAATAAATTTCTGAGTCGTCTGACTATAGACGGGTCCAATCATCACATTGGAGTCTAAAAATTGCAAAGAGAAAAAACCACCGTCCACACCAGCGGCGGCTTTTGTTGTTGCGAGAATTTCTGGAACTTGAGAGCGGGTTTTAGCATGAATTGTCATCGGTTTTCCACCGGAAATTAACGTAAAAGGAGTTTTATCAATGGTGATATCTGTCCGTTGAATGGCAGCACTAAAATCAAATCCTCCACCATTCAAACCTGACAACTGAGAACCCCCCCAAGCTTTAGGAACTACCTCTGCCGTTTTCGACTGACCAAATCGCGCAATTGCTAGTAAACTTTCTGAGTCTCCAGCAAACCGTTCATCGTTGTCATTCATGGTTAAGGCACTTTGATATCCAGCCTCTCGCACCAAGTCAGCAACTCGTTTGTCATACTTCCCGACGGGATAAGTAAAGTAGCGAATGGGAATGCCGAGTTGCTCTTCTAAAAGGCGTTTAGATTCTTTTATTTCAGTCTGGAGTTTGTCGTCAGGAAATACTCTTAAATCGTCGGGATGAGTGACACTATGCGAAGCAATTGTAACTAAGGGGTTAGCTACCATTTCTTTGAGTTGCTGCCAGCTAACGTGACTTCTGCCAACATTGTTGCCAACGCCTTTGGTATAAATCGAAAAAACGGCTGGGTATCCGTATTTTTTCATTAATGGGTAAACATATTCATAGTGACCGCCATAACCATCATCAAAGGTCAGCATAACTGGCTTTTTCGGTAATGGCATTCCGGTTCGTAAATGCGTAACTAACTGGTCAAATGTAATAGGAGTGGCGCCTTGTTCTTGTATCAGTTGGAAATGTTTTTCTAACTCTTCCGGTGTGACATCAAAAAAGACTTGCTTGGTTGGCAAGATGTCGTGATACATGAGGATGGGAACTTTTGCCGCTTTCGCTTTTTCATGTAGTTCAGGAAACGGCTGAGGATTGAGGTACGCTGTTAGCTGTGGTTGCAGATTACTAACGACGGCATTGATGCCTAAGTGTGGTTCGCCAACCCAAAGTGCTACTTGCGTCAAACCTCTGAATACACTGGTCAGTTGCTGCGGTACAGCTTTCTTGGGTTGACAAGTCTGACTTAACGGTTTATCTGTCGTCTCTGAGTTGGGAAGGCGAGTGTCAGCAACGAGGACTGGAGACTTTTGCGGGTTGGTTGAGTCAGAGAATGTTGATGCCGACCTTAGAGGCGAAGGAAAGGTCAGAGCAAACAGTAAGCTTAACAAGAATAGGATTAATAATTTCGCCATACAGGTGATGGGTAAAGCCTTTTAAGAGAATAGCGCTAACTTTGGAGACAAGCTGCTCCTCTGTCCTCTTGTCAGGAGAACAACGACAAGTTACTCACAATATATTAAGAGCTGACTTGCCAAAAGCTAAGGTAGCAATAAGAAGAAGTTAAGTGTAGCGGTGTGCGAGCGGGTGTAGTGTGAGATTTAAAGTCCGCGACGCCGACGACGTTTCCCCAACTTCTCATCTTTCCTGTGATACTCAAAAAATCGTTGCGG
>CADCTM010000449.1 GCA_902805485.1 uncultured Coleofasciculus sp.
CTTTTTCCTTTTACCTTGCCCCCTTCCTCTTCATAACCAATTCCCCACTAAAACATAGGTAGCCCAGATATGGGGAGCCGTGTAGCCGTACTCCTTCAACAGAGCCAGTTGAGCTTGACGGACGGCTTGAGCCTTCGTCATCCCAGTCTTGGACAACTCTTGGTAGAATCGCACCATGAATTCCGTGTTGGGTGCATCCTTGGCTACCCATAAAGTTGATAAGACACTGCGTGCGCCTGTCCGCACTGCGATTCCTGCCAAACCGAGAACGGCTCTGTCATCTCCTTTAGCGGTTTCACAGGCACTGAGAACCAGCAATTCCAGAGGTTGGGTGCCGCTAGAGCTACCAGTTTGCATTAAACTATTCAAATCCTGGGCTAATATGCGCTCGTTGTAGGCAACAATAAAGGTCTGTTCCGGGTTTGAACTGAACACACCGTGGGTTTTCCAGTGAATGGCACTAAAGTTACCTGCTTGGAGCTGCTGTTGAATGTTGGTTTTAGTAAAATCCGCATCCAATAGGGGTTTACTGGTCGTTATCTTCTGAGAAATTCGCTCTAGCTCTTCCTTTAATTTCTCGATTTTGGGAAAGTTTGTGCCATCGAATGCCTGCGGTATGCCGACTCCACCCGTTTGTACGTATAATCGTTGCTGTGATCGCTTTGGACTAAAAAGTTTGACACGGGGAGCAACTGCGATCGCATAGTTTTTCTCAATCAGATACTGTTTGCCGTCATAGAGAACCGCCATTGGAATATTCCGCAAGGGACCATCCAACACAAAAACTAAGGTTTCAACTTGAGAACTCTGCTCAAGGAATGGTTCGAGAGGTTTGATTAGCCACCCGTAGACTTTTTGCGCGGCTTCGAGTACCTCAGGCGTATTACCCGGAACTGTCAAGTTACCACGCAGTTCCCTGAGTGTCTGTTCAACCTCACGCTGGGGGACGCGAATCTCTTGATAATTCAACCGCTGCTCGGAACCCGGTAACTCGGAGATAATTGCGATACGGTCTTCCAGAATGATGGGGTAGATAATCGCTGCTTTTGGGTCTGGTACTTGGTCGATTGACGCAGCTAAGTTGCAGCCGAGGAAGTTTTCCAGTTCTGCCAGTTGCAACGCATCGATTTTTCGGATAGCCCGCTTGAGATTGTCTGGACTGGGTTGAGCGTTTCCCTCAGTTGTTAAGAGCAAATCGACTAACCTGCGATAGAGAGACTGGACGTTATCCCGGAAGGAAAATTGCACATCTGAGCTGACGGTGAGCAAATCTAAGCGAACTGACTCAAGAGCATCGACGGCTCTAGTGTAAGCGGCAGTTGCTCCTTTAATATCCCCCTGTTTTTCCAATAAACGCCCCAACTGCCATTCCCAACGGTAGCGAATATCGGGAGCTTGAACCGTCTCGATTTGGAAGAGGGCTTTTTGGGTAAGGTTTCGAGCTTCCGACCACTGCTGGGTCAGCTCGTACAGTCCCCCTAGCTGACCGAGAGCATAGGATTCGGCTCGGCGGTCTTGCAGGCTTTGGGCTTGTTGGACAGCAGTGGCTAAAATCTGGGCAATTGTTTCCCAGGAGGGGGGTTCTATCCTAGAGCTTTGTTCGGGACGTTGTTGCTTGAGCTGTTCCTGATGTCCGCCGATACTGCACGAAACTGTACTCGTGTCAATACCGGGCTGGAGGCAAGTCAGACTCCTAGCCAAGTTAAGTCGAGCATAGATAGCTGTTCGACTCGGAGGCAAGTTTGCGATCGCTTGCTGGATTTTGGGCCACAGTGCCCCAGATGCTGACCATTGCCCAGTTTCTACTAGGAGGCTGAGCTGATTCAGTTGGGCTTGGAGTTGTCCACTTGAACCCGAGGCAGCTTGTTGATAAAATTGGGTAGCTGTTTGGGTATGATTTTGAGCGTCTTCTTTCTTGGCGATCGCTAAGGCTCGATTTCCTAAGGCTCGTTCGGTATTACCCAACTCAAGCAGAGCCAAACTCTTGGCTTTTGGAAGTTCCGCCAGTTTCCAACTTTCCTCTAAAACCTGCCTTGACTGCTCTAGCTTACCCACTCGTCTGAACGCATTGCCAAGGTGACGCAAGCCTGTAGCTTTCAGCTTAGAGTCGGGTTGTTGTTGCAGGTTTTGGTAGACTTGTTGCAATATCTCTTGCGCCTGATGGCTGAATCCCAAGGCTTGCAGTGCCTTGGATTGGTTAATCTTGGTAATAACGACGCCCTCACTATCACCTGCTGCTGCGTAGTGACGAGTTGCTTCTTTCCAGGTTGAGAGAGCATCCTGTAACTGTCCTTTTTCCCATTGCAGGTTACCTTGAGTGTTCAAGGCTTTGGCAAGAATTTCTAGATGAGCCGGGGAATTAGCTGTGTTTTCTGAAGTTTGCAGCTCTTTGAGACTCTTTTCAATGTATCGTTGTGCCTCCTCCCACTGCCCCAGGTGCTGATAAGTTAAGGAAAGATTGCTCAGCACCAGCGCTTGACCCAGATTATCTCCTTGAGAGGCAAAGGCGGTATTCGCCTGTT
>CADCTM010000450.1:0-8759 GCA_902805485.1 uncultured Coleofasciculus sp.
GTATATGCCACCTGTAGTAGACGCCAATCGTTCCAGTGCGTTCTTCGTCGTAGGAATGAATTCGATATTAGCCCCAAAGCTTTCACCACCTAAGACGTTTGCCACAAAAAAATCAATCGTGCCGCTATCTTCTTTACCCGAGTAGACGATAATGGGCATATCCGGTCCGCCAACTTGATTCCAGTTTATTATCTTACCGACGTAAATGTCTTTAAGCTGGGCGATAGTCAAACCCGGAATATTAAGAGTAGGATGAACAGCGATGGCAATGCCATCGACAGCGACGGGTATTTCCTTGAGAGTAAAACCACTTTGAGAAGCTTGCTGTTGTTCCTCATTTTTAATAGCACGAGAAGATAGCGCAAACGCCAATTCATTTTTCAATAACATATCAATGTCAGCGTCAGAATTGGGTTTACTGCTGGTTGGCTGAGTGTAGCTTAATTGGAAGGGCGGCCAAGCGGTTTGAATTTCTGGCTCTACGGCTTGACGGATCGGTTCCCAAATCGCACTACCGCTATAGTTAAACTTTCCAGAGGGGACATTTTGGACTTTGGCAAAACTTTCAACAGGTGTAGGTTGATTTGGTTGAGCTACACTCGCAACAGGTGTGGGTTGATTCGGTTGAGTAGGACTTGCACTTGCAACAGGTGTGGGTTGATTCGGTTGAGTAGGACTTGCACTTGCAACAGGTGTGGGTTGATTCGGTTGAGTAGGACTTGCACTTGGTTTGACTTGACTGGTTTGGTCTGGTTCATTTCCTGATGCACGCTTGAAATCAACATGGCGAGAAAACAACCATGCAGCAGTACTTATCCAACCTATTATGAATAGGGCTGATAAACTAACAACTATCGTTTCGCCTGCTTCGTTTTTCTGGAACATTAGTTTTTTACTTCACGTATTGGCACAAATTCAAAAGCAAAACTTGTGCTATTTCCTGGTTGGATTCTAACCAATTGCACTGGGCGATTGCGATCGCCTGACGGTAAAAACTTAATATCTCCAGCGGAACCATTTGCCGAAAAATCGGGCGAGGCTAAAGCTTGTTGAACCCCTGTACGGCTTGGATTTCTCTCAATTCCTGCAATTAACGCTTTCGTCGAATCATAAGCCATTGCCGTGCGCCAGTTGACATTACCCGCCCACAGTTGGCTTGCCAATTTCACAAAGGGAGACTGGGGATCACCTAAAATATGCCAAGGTACAGCCAACACCATCCCTACTGCCGAGGGACCACCAATTTGTAAGGTTTGGGGAGTATAGGCATCATCTCCTGCCAACAATTGCAGACGATTCCGGTTAACTGCCACCGCCTGCAAAGCTTTATCAAGAGTAGGAGAATTCGGTGCTAACATCAAAACCTCAGCCCCTTGCTTAATCGCTTGTTCTACACTAGTACCTGCGTTAAACTTACTGCTTCCTAAGTCATATTCACCGACAACTTGTCCCCCATCTCCAAACAAAGCTGTGGTAAATTCTCCTTTCAAGGATTTGCTGTAATTACTGTCAGAATTAAAAAATACAGCCGCTTTTTTCTTCTTTAGCTGAGTAAACATATAACGGGAAAGAGCATTTCCGGCAAAGCGATCGCTCGGTACTGTCCGAAAGATATAATTGCCAAAACCTGACAACTGCACGGATGTGCTAATAGGCGAAATTGCCACTAATTGTCCCGATTGATAGACTTTGCCCGCAGCAAGGGTGACATCACTGGCAAAATGACCAACAACCCCTAAAACATCAGGTTTTTTCACTAACGCATCGGCAACTTGTTGGGCAACCGCTGGTTTATTATCATCATTGGCGATTAATACTTTTAAAGGAACGCCTTTAATTCCCCCTTTTTGATTAACTTCATCTTGCCCTTGAGCAACGCCCCGCAGGATTTCTTCTGAGGAATTGGCATCAGGAGTAATTGGCACCGCGACGGCAATACTGTAGGATTTTTGATTACCAATACGAGCATTATTCAGGTAGATTAAGGTTTCGGGATCATTTCGATTAACTTTCCGTGCTTGTTCTAGCTGTTTTACGGCTTCGCTATAATTACCTTTTGCGATCGCTTCTGTTGCCGCGCCTTTTTGGGGTGTTGTATCTGAGGGAATTAACAATTTATCCCCGGCACTAATGCGATTTTCAACAGGTTGATTAGATATCGGCGTTTCTCCCGGTGTAGTTGCGCCTAGATTATTCGCTCCTCCTGAATTCCCCAAATTGTCATTACTCTTATACCACCAGAACCCAGCCGCCAGTAGAGCAACGGTGATCAGTAATGAAAGCAAAAGAACAGTTGTTTCGTTTTTTTGGGACATGAGCGGTTCAAGATATCAGGCGGCAGGCCTTTAGAGGAAACGCGATAATAAGAGATAAATTAGTCGGAATAGGGCTGTAACGGCAACGCCAGCTAAACCGGCGACAACAGCGATCGCGATCGCATTTGGAAGGAGCATACTACCCCGAAAGAAGAACGCAACAACCGCCGTGATTCCAGCAATAATCAGTAAATCCTTGCCTTCAATAATGCGGCGGTATTGAGCATAAATTAGACCACCCACAATCATGCCTAATAGCCCGATACTAATTCCTGTTGAGCCTAGGAAGCGGGTCAGGGCAATGAATAGTAATCCGCCTTCAAATCCCGTAAACGCTCCTCCACCTAAGATTTCGAGCAGCGAAAAGGCAGGTTTTCTTGATAGTGATTGAGGATTTGAGGCAACTGGCGTCGGCGTTACAGGAGTCGGCGTTACGGTGATCGGTTGTGCAACAGGCGGCATCGCTGTCGGAGGGGTGTATGCCGGCTGTGGCGGCAGCGTTACGGGCAAGGGTATGGTTGGTTTTGGTGCTAGGGCGTCTAGAACATCTTGTGCTGACTGAAAGCGTTGATTAGGTGCCGACAACAACATTCGGTCTAAAACATCGGCTAGTGTCTTGCTAACTGGGGCATAACTTCGCCAATTCCAGTGGTTATTGTAGGAATCAAACAACTCGCCTGCGTCTTTTCCCGTTAGCAAAGTAATAACTGTTACGGCAAGGGCATACAAGTCTGTTGAAGGGTAAACTTGACCGCCACTCATTTGTTCGGGTGGTGCGTACCCCATCGAGTAAATACCAGTTGATCTACCGCTTCCTGCCGCAGCAGCAGCCCCTGTTGTGACTTGCTTGACGGCACCGAAGTCCAGCAAAAACAAGCGCCCACGGCGATCGCGCATAATGTTGGACGGCTTAATATCTCGATGAATTGAGCCATTATCATGAACAAATTTCAGGACGTTGAGGATTTCTTGCAGCACCTCCAAGGCTTCGGTTTCGGAAAACTGACCTTTGGTTCTTAGTTCCGCCTCCAAATCTTGCCCATCAATAAATTCTTGTACCAGGTAAAAGAATTGGTCTTCTGTCCCGGCTTGTATTCCTGGAGTCGTCAAGGGAAAAAAGGCGAACAAATCAGGAATTTGGGGGTGAGTGCTGCCCAATACCTCTAAAGTTTCTGCCTCCCTTTCAAATAAATTTTGGGCAATTATTAGCTGTTGCGGGTTCAAGTCGCCAGTGGGTTGAAATTGCTTTACAACACATTGACGCAAGGCTGGCGTAAAGCGATCGCGTGCCAGAAAGGCTGCGCCAAAACCACCCTGACCCAGTAAACGGGAGGGTATGTAACGACCCGCTAAAATCAAAGGCATACCGCAGGCTGTACAAAATTTCTGTTGTGCCGTCTTGAGGGTAGTTCTGTCATCAAGATCGGCAAAATGGTTGTTTGGACGAGGGCAGCCAGGACGGGTGCAATAAATTTCCATGTTAAAAGAGCGTCGGGACTAAGAAGTAGGCTCTATATAAGCATTTAAAGGCACTTTACAAGTAAGTAAGCCATTAATTATTTTGTTTCTCTTCTCACTTTAGCCTTGAACTTCAGGGCTACACTCCTCAACACCTTGGCCCCAACAAACTTAGCGTAACGTCCCTGTTATCTAAGAAGACGCTGCCTTGAAAGTTTCTGATGCCAGCGCTAAGGGTTCCAATTGTGTACTTTGCCATCCTTTTGAGGCAAACTCTGGTAATATCTCGCGACTAAAGGCTTCAGCGGCTTTGGAACGATAACGGTGGGGGTTGACAATTAAAGACAACATCCGTTTGACGACGACATCCTCAATTGGGGCGCGGTGCAAAACACCCATTTGTAACTCTTTTTCAATTGCTGAAATCGAAACAAAAGATGCTCCTAACCCAGATTGCACGGCATTTTTAATCGCCTCTATCGAGTTTAGTTCCATTTCAACCTTCAGGCGGCGGGTATCAATGCCACAGCGTGATAACACTTGGTCAATTACTTTCCGGATCGTGGATTGCGAGTCTAGGGTAATAAACTGCAACTTGTACAAATCTTCTTTTTGGACAGTGCCGACTTTTGAGAGTGGATGAAAGGCTGGCAAAATTAACGCCAATTCATCTTCGGCATAAGGAAGAATTTCTAGAGTTTCTTGTAAATCGGACGGAACTTCACCGCCAATGATTGCTAAATCCACTTGTCCATTGGCAACGCCCCAAGCCGTGCGCCTTGTAGAGTGAACGTGCAATTGTACCGCGACATCGGGATATTTTTGCCGAAATAAGCCAATCATCCGGGGCAATAAATAAGTCCCAGTTGTCTGAGACGCCCCAACAATTAAAGTCCCACCCTGAAGATTTTGCAAATCTTCGATGGCGCGACAAGTTTCTTGACAAAGCGTGAGAATTTTTTCGCCATAGTTGAGGAGAAGATACCCCGCTTCAGTGAGTTGGGCACGGCGTCCCCCTCGGTCAAATAAGGGTACATCTAATTGTCGCTCTAAGTTTTGGACTTGGAGACTAACAGCCGGCTGTGAAACATATAAACTATCAGCGGCACGCTTAAAACTGCCCTCAGCAGCGATCGCTTTGAGAATACGGAGTTGGTCTAAAGTGAACGGAAGGTCAGACATACGGCTCAACCTAAAGGAAAGGAGCAATTCATTGGCAACCAACGATTCTATAGATGGGATTGGACAAAGCGCGATTGCCTCTATGGAATGTTTAAGCCTCTGCTGACATCGACAGTAACATACCAAGGGAGCAAGTCCTCAGAATCCTTGCTAGCATAGAGTGTTCCGGAATTGACTTTAAGTTATATGGAGTTCTCGACTTGGCTTACTTCTAGCCACTTTGTGATGGTTGGGTTGTTGTTAGGATTTGCGATCGCCCACAGTGGTTTGGCGGCACTCCGTCCTTGGGGGGAAAAACGCATTGGACCAAGGCTTTATCGGGTTTTGTTTGCCTTAGTTAGCATTCCTTTTGCGACTATATTAATAATTTACTTTTTTAATCATCGCTATGATGGCTTGCAGTTATGGCAACTGCAGGGAACTCCTGGACTTCGCTCCGTAGTTTGGGTGCTTTCCGCGATTTCTTTTTTGTTCCTGTATCCCGCGACCTTTAATTTATTGGAAATTGCCGCCATTCAAAAGCCCGAAGTTCACTTATTTGAAACAGGGATCATTCGCATCACCCGACATCCCCAAATGGTAGGACAGGTGATTTGGTGTATCGCCCATACACTTTGGGTGGGTACGACTTTTACTTTACTCACCTCCTTAGGGTTAGTTTTACATCATCTGTTTGCCGTCTGGCATGGGGATAGGCGGCTTTTAGCCCGGTATGGTGAGGCATTTGAAGTTGCAGCCTCGCGGACCTCCATTATTCCCTTCCGGGCGATTCTCCAGGGGAGACAAACCCTAAAATGGCAAGAGTTCCTCCGACCGGCTTACCTGGGAGTCATCGGTTTTATCCTGCTTCTGTGGTGGGCACACCCGTTTTTAATCCAAGCGACAGGAAAAATATCCTGGTAATACAAGTAATACGGTCATTTTCGCTGTTCAGATGATCCTAAATGGATGTAGCATGATCCCAAACAATTGTAAAAACGCATATATTTTATCGATGAACATGGTGTTGTCTCTTAACGAGCGGACTTTTAGACAAGAAGTTTTAGAATCTGCAACTCCTGCTTTAGTTGATTTTTGGGCTCCTTGGTGCGGACTGTGCCGACTCATTCATCCGCTAGTTCAGGAATTCCAGTCGGATTGGGCTGAACCCGTTAAATTAGTCAGAGTTAATGCTGATGAAAATCTGAAGCTGGCTAACACCTACCGCATCAAGTCTTTGCCAACGATACTTTTATTTGAAAACGGACAAGTGGTACATCGATTAGAAGGCTTCAGCGGACGGGAGGATCTGCGACGCGCGCTTAAAACAATCATGGTTCATTCTTTGCCCAAATCAGCTTAGGAATGTAGATTTATTAACCCACCAATTGCTCACCCTCACCCCAACCCTCTCCCTTAAGGAGACAAGAGGCTAGGGGATGAGGGTGAGTCCCTTTTTGGGAGGTTGTGCCACTTGCCTTAACTGTGCAGCAGATACCTATTTATTAAATTATTTATTTCCACACATAACCATTGGTAGAAACAATCAGCCGATGGTTTTTTGTATTTTGTAGGTGCTTTAACCCTTTAGTTTTAAACTTGAGTCACCTTAATTACAGTAGGTATATTTCCCAGAGTGTTAAGGTTTTGCCAGAATAGTAACGAAATCTAAAGTAGGCTGTCTTCAATGGAACCGCTTTATCAGTACGCCTGGCTAGTTGCCGCGCTGCCCTTAGCAGGGGCAATGCTGGTTGGTCTTGGGCTAATCTCACTAAACAAAGCTACAAACGGTCTGCGAAAGTTAAATGCTTCGTTCATTGTCTCCCTCCTAGGGGCGGCAATGGGTCTTTCCTTTGCGTTGCTTTGGAGTCAAATCCACGGACATGAAGCTTATACCCGCACTTTTGAGTGGGCGGCGGCGGGAAATTTTCACCTGAGAATGGGCTATACGATTGATCACTTGACCGCACTGATGCTGGTAATTGTGACAACCGTAGCTTTCCTGGTGATGATTTACACCGACGGTTATATGGCTCATGATCCTGGGTATGTTCGTTTTTATGCCTATCTGAGTCTGTTTAGTTCTTCAATGTTGGGTCTGGTCATTAGTCCCAACTTGGTACAGATTTATATTTTCTGGGAACTAGTAGGTATGTGTTCGTACCTCCTAGTTGGCTTTTGGTATGACCGCAAGGCAGCGGCAGATGCTTGTCAAAAAGCCTTCGTTGTTAACCGAGTCGGTGACTTTGGCTTATTGTTGGGCATTTTGGGGCTGTACTGGGCAACTGGTAGCTTTGAATTTGACGTAATTGGCGCACACCTCAACGCCTTTGTGGAATCAGGCATCCTCAGTGCTTCTTTAGCTGCCTTATTCGCGGTTTTGGTGTTTCTCGGTCCTGTTGCCAAATCAGCGCAATTTCCCCTCCACGTCTGGCTACCGGACGCGATGGAAGGTCCTACACCCATCTCAGCCTTGATTCATGCTGCGACGATGGTGGCAGCGGGTGTATTTTTGATTGCCCGGATGTACCCGGTGTTTGATGGCATCCCGTTGGTGATGAATGTTATCGCTTGGACGGGCGCATTTACTGCCTTTTTAGGGGCGTCAATTGCCATCACTCAAAATGACATCAAGAAGGGTCTAGCTTATTCCACGATTTCCCAATTGGGCTACATGGTAATGGCAATGGGTATTGGTGCTTATAGCGCCGGCTTATTCCACCTGATGACTCATGCTTACTTCAAAGCGATGCTGTTCCTGGGTTCAGGTTCCGTAATTCATGGCATGGAAGAAGTCGTGGGTCATGACCCCGTTTTGGCGCAGGATATGCGAATGATGGGCGGTTTACGGAAGTTTATGCCCATTACTTCCCTGACGTTTTTGATTGGTACTCTTGCTATTTCCGGAATTCCACCCTTTGCTGGGTTCTGGTCGAAGGATGAAATCTTAGGCAGTGCCTTTGGCGCAAATCCGGCGTTATGGTTAATTGGTTGGTCAACGGCTGGATTGACGGCTTTTTATATGTTCCGGATGTATTTCTCCACGTTTGAGGGAGAATTCCGGGGCAATAATCAGGAAATTCGCCATCAACTAAAAGCCGCAGTGGGGGAACCATTGCCTGCTTTTGGTCCTGGTGCAATGGATATCAAAGAACTTGCACACGAGGCGGCACATGATCACCACCATAGTGAGTTTCCTCATGAGTCACCGTTAACGATGACGCTGCCTTTGTTATTGCTGGCAGTACCATCAACCTTGATTGGTTTGGTGGGGATGCCGTTTAATAACTACTTCGAGGAGTTTATTCATCCGGCTGGGGAAGCGATGACGGAAGTTGTGGCAGAAGCTGAGGCGTTTAATTTGAACGAGTTTCTGATCATGGGTGGTAATTCTGTGGGAATTGCCCTGATTGGGATTACTTTGGCTTCGCTGATGTACTTACGCGGTAAGATTAGCCCGAAAGAAATCGCCAATAAAATCAGACCCCTGTATGAGTTTTCCCTGAATAAGTGGCACATTGATGACCTTTACCACAATGTATTCGTCATTAGTTTGCGCCGCATTGCACGGCAAATCATGGAAGTGGACTACCGCGTGGTCGATGGTGCAGTCAACCTCACCGGCTTTTTCACTTTGGTAAGCGGTGAAGGGCTGAAATATCTGGAGAATGGTCGCGCTCAATTTTATGCCCTAATCGTATTTGCTGCCGTCCTCGGTTTGGTAATTGTCTCCGGGATTACCTAAATAGTTGTTAGTTGTTAGTTGCGCGAGTTATTAGTGGTCAGGAAACTGGTCGCCTAAACGAAAGATTCAGTTAAATTCTG
>CADCTM010000450.1:8769-10827 GCA_902805485.1 uncultured Coleofasciculus sp.
AAAAAACGACGAGAAACTGGCAACCATTAGTTAAAGATCATTCAAGACAAACGAGAACACTAAAAACTAACAACTGGAAATGAACTTTACAGACTTTCCTTGGTTAACAACAATTATTCTGTTCCCAGTCATCGCCTCGCTGTTCATCCCGCTACTGCCGGATAAGAATGGTGCTTGGGAACGTTGGTATGCCCTGATTATTGGGCTGATAGATTTTTCTCTGATTGTTTATGTTTTTGGTAGTCAGTATGATTTTTCTAATCCAGGACTGCAACTGGTCGAAAAATATTCCTGGGTACCTCAACTGGACTTGAATTGGTCTGTGGGTGTTGATGGCATTGCCATGCCTTTGGTCTTGCTGACGGGATTTATGACGACGCTGGCAACGCTTGCGGCTTGGCCTGTGACGTTTAAGCCGAAGCTGTTTTACTTCCTGATGTTGGTGATGTACGGCGGACAAATTGCTGTATTTGCCGTCCAGGATATGCTCTTGTTTTTCCTGGTATGGGAACTGGAGTTGATTCCGGTTTACCTGATGTTGTCGATTTGGGGAGGCAAGAAGCGCCTTTATGCGGCAACGAAGTTTATTTTGTACACGGCGGGCGGTTCGCTGTTTATTTTGGTCGCAGCGTTGGCAATGGCGTTTTACGGCGATACCGTAACGTTTGATATGCAGGCGCTTGCTGCTAAAGACTACGCCCTCAACTTTGAATTGCTTCTCTACGCTGCCTTCCTGATTGCCTACGGCGTCAAACTCCCGATTTTCCCGTTACATACCTGGCTGCCTGATGCCCACGGTGAGGCGACGGCACCAGTACATATGTTGCTGGCAGGAATTCTGCTGAAGATGGGCGGTTATGCCCTAATTCGGATGAATGCGGGAATGCTGCCAGATGCCCATGCGGTTTTTGCGCCAGTTTTGGTGATTCTGGGGGTTGTTAATATTGTTTACGCGGCATTGACATCTTTTGCCCAACGCAATCTAAAACGAAAGATTGCTTATTCCTCAATTTCCCACATGGGATTTGTGTTAATTGGGATTGGCTCATTTACCGAATTGGGATTAAGTGGCGCTGTGCTGCAAATGATTTCCCACGGTTTGATTGGGGCAAGTTTGTTCTTCCTTGTGGGGGCGACATATGACCGGACACACACCTTAATGTTGGATGAAATGGGTGGTGTTGGTCAGAAGATGAAGAAACTTTTTGCTATGTGGACGACTTGTTCTTTTGCTTCTTTGGCGCTACCAGGAATGAGTGGATTTGTTGCTGAGTTGATGGTATTTATTGGCTTTGCGACTAGTGACGCTTATGATCCGACCTTTAAAGTGATTGTGGTGTTTTTAGCAGCGGTTGGGGTAATTTTGACTCCAATTTATCTGCTGTCAAATCTACGGGAGATTTTCTATGGTCCGGAAAATAAGGAACTGATTGCTCACGAAGTTCTCCAAGATGCGGAACCGCGAGAAATATTCATTGTCGCCTGCTTGTTGGTGCCGATGATTGGGATTGGTTTGTATCCTAAGATGTTGACTCAGATTTATGATTCAACTACTTCAAAGTTGACGGCACGTTTGCGCGATTCTGTGCCAGGTTTGACTCAACCTGTTGTTGCGAAGAATGATATGCCTGCGGTGTTGATGCAAGCGCCGATGATTGGTGTTAGTAAAGTGCTGACAGAGGCGAAATAAGACATAACGTATAGCTTCACTTTTTGGAAATAGGATTGGTATCATGCCAGTCCTATTTTCTTTTTTGATAAGGACGTTTACCTCTGTTCCTTTTCAACAACCTATTGAAACACTGGGGAAGGGAAAACCGAAGAAAGAAAAGAAGTAGAAGTAGTTGTTACTCAATTAAGGTAAGTCAGCCGATGCGATCGCGTCAACGTAATAATCTTAGGAAAATTTCTGCCTTACAAAAAGCTTTAAAACAAGTAGGGCAAGCACTGCTTACCCCACAACTAGTAGTAGGTAAATTTTGGCACTTTCGCCTCAGTCTAGTAGCTTAAACAGGTAGTGAGCTTAGCCTGCGTGTAGGTTGGCAATGTGAATTTGAC
>CADCTM010000451.1 GCA_902805485.1 uncultured Coleofasciculus sp.
GGATTTCTACTGTTCCAGTCACCGAGCTATTTATGGCTAAAAACTATAAAACCCATTAGATTTATCTATAACAGACACTTGAAATCAACCATTTTTAATTTTTAATTGAAAGCGCAGCGACGCTATCCTATGTAAGGATTAAAGAAATATACAAAGCCCTACAGATAAGGATTCACTTGAGCTATGGCAGAAGAAAAAAGTCCTCAGCCAGAGGCAGAGGTAGCAGAAGTTACGTCTCCTTCTCCTAATCCCAATGCTGGAGAATCAGGAACTCCCACTGCGTCTATAGAAAACGCTCGTAGTAGCGATGAGCCACAGGCAAGCGATTTTCCCACAGCTAACGCCCCAGACCCCCAAGCAGTAAATCAAGACGTTAATCCCAACGCGGCGGGAGACAAACCAACCACAGATACGGCTGCCGGAGATACTAATCCTCAAACTGATGCGAAGGTAAAAGCGAAGTCTGCTGGCGTTGCCGATGGCACTGCCGAGAAAAAGAAACCAGCGGCTAAACCTGCGGGTGACAAACCTCCAGCAAAAGCGAAAAAAGAAAAAGCCCCTGCTGTTGAAGACAAGCCTTTTCCTGAATTTATCGAACAAGAGTATCTGCCAGCCCTCAAAAGTGCCTTTTCTAAAGAAGGCATTAGTGATGTTGAGGTGACATTTGTCAAGGACAAAATCCAAATTCCCGGTTTAAGCAAAGGGGATGCCTGTTGGCAAGTGGCGGGTTCCTGGAAAAATGGGCAGCGTCGATTTAATATCTATTTTCCTGAGGAAGATATTAATAAGCAGAAAGCGTTTTCCTTGGCGGCTAATGGTGCTAAACCGAGTACCCTAGAATCCTTCATGATTGATGAGCGTAGGGTGACACTAGACTTGATTGTGTTTTACACCATACAACGGCTGAACGCTGAGAAGTGGCTGGCGTGGAATTAGCTTAGGGCGTGTTTTCAAACCTCCCCCTCAAATTGAGTTCCCCCTAAATCCCCCTTTTTTAGGGGGGCTGGGGGATCTCAAGCTTTGCAGACCAGCGACGAAGAGGCAGCAAAACACGGTCTTTGTCTTACTGCCGTGATCGGATTAGGCGATCGTTACTTCCTTAGATAAATAAACATCCTGGATGGCATGAAATAGCTTAACGCCTTCCTCCATCGGTCGCTGGAAAGTCTTCCGCCCAGAAATTAAGCCACAACCACCCGCGCGTTTGTTAATTACGGCTGTACGAATTGCTTCGGCAAAATCCTTTTTACCCGATGCCCCGCCAGAATTAATTAAACCTGCACGACCAGAGTAACAATTAAGTACCTGATAGCGGGTGAGGTCAATCGGGTGGTCAGTGCTAAGTTCAGAATAAACTAAGTCGTTGGTTTTGCCGTATACCTTTGCCCCAAGAGTTTTGCCAACTGCACCATAGCCGTTGTTGTTTTCTGGCAGCTTCTGCTTGATGATATCGGCTTCGATGGTAACGCCTAAGTGGTTCGCCTGTCCCGTGAGGTCTGCCGCTAGGTGGTAGTCTTTGTCATCTTGCTTAAACGCATTATTTCGCAGATAGCACCAGAGGATCGTTGCCATGCCGAGTTCATGGGCACGGGCGAAGGCGCGGCTGACTTCTTGAATCTGGCGCGTGGATTGCTCTGAACCAAAGTAGATAGTAGCACCAACAGCAACGGCTCCCAAGTTCCAGGCTTGTTCGACACTAGCGAACATGATTTGGTCGTATTGGTTTGGATAGGTGAGCAGTTCGTTGTGGTTGATTTTTAAGATGAACGGGATGCGATGAGCATATTTCCTCGAAACCATTCCCAAGACGCCCAGGGTGGTGGCAACGGCGTTACAGCCGCCTTCTAGGGCAAGTTTGACGATGTTTCCTGGGTCAAAATAAGCGGGATTTGGGGCGAAGGATGCACCGGCTGAGTGTTCGATTCCTTGGTCTACGGGCAGGATGGAGAGATAGCCTGTATTGGCTAGTCGTCCTGTGGAGTAGAGTTGTTGGAGGGAACGGAGGACTTGAGGATTGCGATCGCTTTGTGCAAAAATTCGCTCAACCCAATCTGGTCCTGGAAGATGCAATAGTTGTTTGGATACTTTTGGTTGGTAGGTTAGTAGGTCTTCGCCTTCTTTACCTAACCAGGATTCAATAGATTCGGTGGCTGATAATGTAGCTGTCATAATGCTTTTCCTCAGAAATTTATCTAACGAGGTTCTTTAATTTTGACAGTGGCTTACGGTTCGGCTCTACCTATAACGATAGAGATAGAATTGTAGTTGTTTACTTGGTTATGAGCCTCTGACAAAATCTGAGGCATGGGACAAGCAGGTAAAGCCCTTAAAAAGGTGTTAAAAGTTTATGAAATTAGTCAATATAGATTAGCCGCAGACATGGGAGTTGGACGCTCTAATGTTTACAGATGGGTTCATGAGGTTAGAGATCCTACGGCTGAGACTGTCAAGGAAATGGTGGATGTGCTGCGAAAGATTAACTCTGATGCGGCAGAGGAATTTATTCAGTTGTATTTA
>CADCTM010000452.1 GCA_902805485.1 uncultured Coleofasciculus sp.
CCTGATGTAATTGCCGAACTTCTTCAAGCTGATCTTCTGGCAAAAAAGGAAGCAGATGCCCTAACACTTCTTGCTCTGTCCAACCAAAAATTCTCTCTGCGGCTGGACTCCACAGCTTCAGCTTGCCCTCAGTATCCAAGCTGATAATCGCTAATGGTGATGCTTGAATTAAAGCTTGAAGAGTAGCGAGAGTGTCTTGCAATTCCTCTTCAACTTGTTGGCGACGATGATCAAGGCGATCAAGTCTCTGTGCATTTTGCCAAATCAAAACGGTAAAAATACTAATGTTCGCCACGACCAGAAGCGACAAGCCGAATGTTGGAGTATAAAGTCCAGCTTGTTGACCTTGGTTAATTAACCAGCCCAGCACAAACGGAATTGCGATCGCGGCAATTAACAAGCGACGTGCGAGATACCCACCCATACCCTTGCTCGTAATAATCTTCATCAATCCCTGATCAGGTTGTGCCGACAAAATCCCTACACAAAGTACAGTAAACGTCATCGCTGTATGCAACGCCATGCTCGTGTACCAGCTAATCTTGTAGAGTGATTCAACTTCGTAGGCATAGCCAATTAAAGCCAGTCCAGAAATCAAAGCTGCTGCGAGGGTAAGGAAGTGCGCGAATTTGTAAGGGCGATGAGTCTTTTGAGCTAAAAGTAGTAAGGCACAACCGATTAGGATAAAGTTCAGAGCGCTATTAGGTGCCATCCTACCGGGATAGAATGTTCGCGACGTATCTTGAAATAGCAGTTGGTCGATGCCGATATTCCAGTTAAATAAATATTGACTGCCAGTGAGTAATGCGATCGCAACTAATGCAAACGCACACAACTGCTTGATCCAATCCTTTCTCTGAGTTGCCTGCAACAACAACGACACGCCTGACAATAAAAAGCATAAAGCGGTGTTGGCTTTCATGCTTACCAAGCCAGGAAGAATACTTTTAAAGGCTGAGATATCGAAGATCCAGCCCACAAGTACCAAGCAACCGACAAAAATTGCCATCAGACTTGCAGCAATTGATCCGGTTTTAAGCTTAGAAATTAGACGTGGATTGAGCAGTTGGGAACTATTCACTTCTACAATGACTGGGACTCGTGAATTGGATGAACGCATGGCTCGTACCCCTACATTATCTTTTGATCGGGGCACTCTAATTTTGCACCCACCGCCCCAGGGAAAAACCTGGGTGGATTATGCAACGTGGGATGACAGAATTGAGAAGTTCCGCATTCTTGCCATTCACTACCGTCAACTGGTGGAAGCGCTGCAAGCAGATGGAACTGATTTTAATGATCAAGCTAAAGAATTTGTGCCTTTAGAACTTGTTCCCAGCTTTGAAATGACGCCTTATCCCCATCAAAATGAAGCCCTACTGTGTTGGAAGCAAGCGGGTCGTCAGGGGGTCGTCGTACTGCCAACGGCGGCGGGAAAGACGTATTTGGCGCAACTGGCGATGCAATCGACGCCCCGTAGTACGTTGATTTTGGTGCCAACTTTAGATTTGATGCATCAGTGGTATGCTCATCTGAAGGCGGCGTTCCCGGATACTGAGATTGGTTTATTAGGGGGAGGTTCGCGCGATAAAACCCCTATCTTAGTCTCAACTTATGATAGTGCAACGATTCATGCTGAAACGCTGGGTAATCAGTATGCGTTGTTGGTGTTTGATGAGTGTCATCATTTGCCGACGGATTTTTATCGAGTTATAGCAGAATATGCGATCGCACCTTATCGGCTAGGACTCACCGCGACTCCTGAGCGATCTGATGGGCGTCATCATGACCTTAAGATGTTAATTGGACCAGAGGTTTATCGCAAAACCGCTGATGAGTTAGCAGGTTCGGCACTAGCTCAACACAAGATTGTCCAGATTAAAGTCAAGTTATCTCAAAAAGAACGCGATCGCTACAATGCTTGTATAAAACTTCGCAATGACTTTTTAAAAGAAGCCAATGTCTTTCTTGGCAGTATTCAAGGTTGGCAGCGATTTGTTCAAGTTAGTGCCGGTTCTCAAAAAGGACGACGGGCAATGTTGGCGCATCGGGAAGCAAAAGAAATCGCCCTCGGCACAGATGGAAAACTCCGAATTTTAATCGATTTACTCACACAACATTACCCGGAACGCATCCTCATTTTCACTAACGATAATGCCACGGTTTATCGCATTTCTCAAGAATTACTTATCCCAGCAATTACTCATCAAACCCCTGTAAAGGAACGACATGATATTCTTACTCAGTTTCGGGAAGGTAATTATAAAACCTTAGTTGCATCTCATGTTTTAAATGAAGGCGTTGATGTCCCCGATGCGCGGATTGCGATTATTTTATCAGGCACTGGTTCTGAACGAGAATATATTCAACGCTTAGGGAGAGTATTGCGTCGCGGCACAACAGTTAATAAACAAGCAATCTTGTATGAAGTCGTTGCCGAAGATACAAGTGAAGAAGGAACATCTCAACGACGGCGTGGAGGAGAAGCAAGAAACGAGCCACCAAAATATCA
>CADCTM010000453.1 GCA_902805485.1 uncultured Coleofasciculus sp.
ATCAGCTCACTCAGCAGGCTGTTTGTATATATTAATCTTCGTTAACTTTATTGTAACTAGAGATTAACAAAAGCTTTTGTATGACAAGCCGTAAACATAGCCCAAAAAAGTCCAGCTTACTCCTCCGTAACACTTGTTACAAAATCTTGACATTAGCTCTGTTAACCTGATACCCACCAGCTAAAAGGAAGTAAGATGCCGTGGGATCGGTTTGTATTCAAATTATCGAGGGCAACCCCCATTTGCGATCGCTACTGGGCTGGCACCTACAGCAAGCGGGATATTGGGTAATCCAGTCCGCGACGCTTCATCAGGCCAGAGACACGTTCTACCACCGTCAACCGACACTCGTAATCATTGACTCTGACTTGCCCGATGGCGATGGCGTCGAGTTTTGCCGTTGGCTTCAGCAGCGACAATCCCTAATTTTAATGCTCTCGGCTCGTAATACAGAAGGCGATATCGTCACCGGTCTTAAAGCCGGCGCTGACGACTACCTAACTAAGCCGTTTGGGATGCAAGAATTTATGGCACGGGTAGAAGCCTTAATTCGCCGCATTCGTGTTAGAGCCGCGCCTGTGTCTCTCGAATATGGCGACCTCAAAATTGATTTAGTTCACCGCCGCGTCCGCTTTAAGGAAGAATTTATTGACCTAACGCCCCAAGAATTCAGTTTGCTCTACGTGCTAGCGCAAGCAGAAGGACTGCCGTTGAGCCGTTCGGAACTTTTGCGACGCGCCTGGCCGGATGCCATTGACAACCCGCGCACAATTGACACCCACGTCCTCTCTTTGCGTAAAAAAATTGAAACTGACCCCCGACAACCCAGCTTAATTCAAACGGTTCGGAATATCGGTTATCGGTTCAATCCTGCGATGCTTCAAGGCACTCAGATGGTATCGGGAACAACGTCTCAAGATAATTCTCATCGTCCTGCGGCAGTAGAGGCACGGCATACCGTAGCCCGACCATTGACTCAAAGCCAATCTTGAGCAGCTTGCGCTTCGGCTTGAACTAGGCTCTCCCGCATTTGTTTCCAATCTACCTGGGTAACTGGGACATCTTGCTGTAGCTGCCCTTCCTGCAAGTACAAAACCCTTGTACAAAACAGTTGAGCCAGATCTAGCTGATGATTAACCATCAAAATTGCCATATTACCCGCTTGGGCTAAATCAGTTAAGACGCCCAGGACGTGAGACGCGATCCCCACATCTAGGGCGGAAGTTGGCTCATCAAGGAGTAAAATTTTGGGTTGGATAACTAAGGCACGTGCGATCGCGACTAATTGCCTTTGTCCAACAGAAAGTTCTAACTCGGTTCTCTCTAACCATTCTGCCGGGATATGTAACTGCTCCCTACAAGTATCCACTCGTTCCTGGATCTGTGGTTGAGGCAGTTGTTGTAAGGTCAGAGGATAGAAGAGAGCCTGCTGGACTGTCATCCCTAATAGCTTGGGTTCTTGAGGCACTAACATTACCTGTCGCCGCAATTCTATGACGGGAATTTTCCGATAATCTTGACTTTCTAGGTAAATTGTGCCGTACGAAGGTTCACTCAGTCGGTTTAAGAGGCGCAGGAGTGAGGTTTTCCCAGCACCGGATGGTCCGATAATGGAAAGGCGATCGCCTTTAAACACCTCAAAGGAAATATCCGTTAAGATCTGCGTCCCCGCAATTCCCCCGATCCTCCTCGTCATCAAACTTACCCGCTTCAGTCGCAATTGAGGGCTGTAGATACCTTCCGCCAGATCGTCTCTACTTAAATAATCATTTTCACTACTTCTTTGAGGCAAGTTTAAATCATCTACGCGATTAAACCTTGAGTCAGCGCTGTCCAAATTGTCCATCCATCCACGAGCAAGAGCAATAGTGTAAATCCCAATAAAATTAGATACATCCAGGGCTGTGCCAAAGGTCGAACATCGGTTGTATCAATTCCAGTATGCGCTTCCACCAGCTTGACTAACCGCCCAAACCCAACAACTCGCATGGGTAGTAAATAAGCTTTTTGGGACTGACTCACAAAATAGTAAACCATTCCACCTTGACCAGTTGTCCGCATTTTTAAATCTTTCACATCTGCCCAAGGTAATAACCAGCCTTTGCGAAAGAATTTAGGAACCCAGCCCGGATACGCTACCTGAATTTTCTCTTCATCGACAATCACTTGCTCACTCAATGCGCCATATAATGCGATCGCTCCTAAACCGATTCCTATCCATAATAAAGCGGGTGGTACGGGAGCGGCACTCACCTGTGCTAAAAAGGGCAAAGGTAGAGTCAGCGCCACGTATAAGCTTAAGAGTGTGACGCGAATTAAGGGAGAAATGCGAAACATCGTAGGTTGACTTAATTCCGAAGGTATTTCAAGATTTGTTGACACAGTACAAATAGTTGTTAGTTGTTAATTGTTTGCTGTCCAAAGCACATTAGAGATTATTCCCCCTTGCCTTGGGAGGTTCGGGGGCAAGTCTTTTGCCACTCAGCACTTGTTACTGTGCCGTCCACTCG
>CADCTM010000454.1 GCA_902805485.1 uncultured Coleofasciculus sp.
TGGATAATGTAAAGGCGATCGCCATAAGCAACTTCTGTAACCGCCACCTCGCCCCGAAACGCCGCACGGTAAAGTGGTTCTATGACTTGAACGGTTTGAGGTGGCAAAATTTCCCAAATCGTTTTCCCTATCAGTTCCTCACTAGTGAAATTGAGTGTTGCCAACCCCGTCCCTTCGGCAATGTTGTAGCGCAATTGTTCGTCAAACAAAAACACCGCACCATTGGGAAAGTTCTTCACCAGCACTCGATATAACTCTTCGCTTTTTCGCAATGCCGCTTCTGATTGCTTACGTTGGGTGATATCTTGATTAATTTCAAGGTATGCGACTGGCTCACCAAACTCATTCCGTTGTAAGGTTAAACCACTGGCAACTGTTACAGGCGTCCCATCCCGTCGATAATGGACAAGTTCTCCGTTCCAGTACCCGTTTTTAAATAAAATCCCTTTAACTTCCTCTGGCGGTTGAGAAAACTCTGTCTTTAGGAGGTTGTGGACAGATTGACCCACCGCATCTGCTGAGGAATAACCGTACAGCCGTTGGGCGCCTTGGTTCCAATATAGAATTGTATCGTTGAGGTCGCGCACCATAATTGTGTCATTTGCCAAATCCAATAGTTGAGCTTGTTTAAGCAGCGTTTCCTGAGCTTGTTTGCGCTCGGTAATATCACGCACAATTGCAATAAACAGATGCTCATTATCTAACTGCATTTTGCTGAAGGCAAACTCCATTGGGAAGGTTTTATCATCTTGGCAACGCCCAATAATTTCTTGTTGCAGTTTTAGCTTGTCTTGATTATTTCCTACCAGAAAATTCATCACTTTACCACTATCCTCAGTAAAGGATTCGCTAATCAATCGTTGTAGATGTTTTCCCGGAATTTCCTCTAAGTTATAGCCAAAAATTTCTGCGATGGCGGCATTAGCTGATTGAATATAACCTCTCTCATTGAGGATAATAATTCCATCTACAACATTATCAAAAACCGCCTGAAGATAAACATTACTTTCTCGTAAACGAATCGCACGTTCGACTAATTCTTCATCTAACTGATTGAAAAGGTACAAGGCTGAAAATGTGCCGATTAAACCGATTACCAAAGAAATCCATTGCACAGTATTCGTTAAATCTCGCCATCGTACCACTTGTGCTTCGTGAGCGCTTCGTAGACGTTTTTCTTGCTCGGCAAACTTACTAATTTCCTGACGCAGCTCATCCATCAGCAACTCGCTCTTGAGTAACTCCTCAGTCAATGCCGCCGTTCCTTGGCGTTCACTCGTTGTTTTAAGCTGCTCTAAAACTGTAATTTGCTGCTGCGATTGCGTGCTAATTCTTTGTAATTGCTGAAGTTGCAACTCATTAGATTTTACCTGTTCGTTCAGGAATTTCAGCGATACAGGGAGCAAGGTTTTTACCTGAAAATATGGTTTCAGAAATTCCTGCCGTTTTGCGATCGCATAACCTCGAACAGCCGAATGAGCATTAACTAAGGTTAGTAATAAATGCTCAGTTTCTAAAAGAATTTCTTGACTTTGGTTTTTTTTATTAACAGCAACCAAAGTTTGATTACGTACTCCTGCAATCACAAACACTGAAGTAAATAAACATAAAACTGGAATTGAGATAATTAAAGCGCCTCGCCAGCGAACTGAAAAATCAGGTCGGAGTGTACGCCGAGACGCTGAAATTTTCGCAGGATTCATCACTACTCGCTCCGCTTTAATTAAACATTGAAACCGGAATTAAAAACTTAAAGAGTTTGGTAAAAAACTAAGAAGTTGAGAGACGCCCAAGACAAAGAAATCAATAAGAGTGTTTACTTCGTCTTTTTGGCTCCTAATTTAATAGCTCAAACTGAGTGAGGAGAGCAATTTTTAATACAGTTTCCTGATTATTTATGCCAGGTAAAGTTAAATTTTGCACCCTGACCTTCTTGAGAGTCTACTTGGATGATACCTCCTTGGCTTTCGACAATCTTTTTAGCGATCGCTAAACCCATCCCTATATTCTCTGCTTTATCTCGCGCTTGTAACGTCTGAAAGATTACAAAAACTCGTTCGTGAAAGTGAGGCGCAATGCCTGCACCATCGTCGGCAACCGTAAATTCATATCTGTCCGTGTGTTCCTGAATGCTAATTGTCACCGTTCCCGCTTGTGTGGGGTGATGAGCGATCGCATTGCCAATTAAATGGTGAAAAACTTGTTGAAGCTGTAAGCGTTCTGTCAACAAGTTTGGCATTCCTGGCGAGATCACAATCGTAAATTCGGGGGGTGGCGTCAAGGTGTCAATCACTTGGTTCAACAGCTCACCAACATCTACCCATTCTGGTTCAACCTTAACCCGTCCGGCACGAGAATATTGCAAAAGTCCGTCGATCAGGCTGTCTAAGCGCTCAACTCGCCCACGCAGCAATTGCATTTGATGAAAATTTTCTTGGTTGAGTTGGTCAGCGATGTCTTCTTCGATCCACTGGGATAAATTAGCGATCGCTCTTAATGGTGCCTTTAAATCATGAGAGGCGATATAAGCAAACTGCTCAAGTTCTTCAGTACGTTTTTTTAGCGCCGTTTTAGTTTGGTTTAACGCTTCTCTCGTTTGAGCTAATTGCCTTCTTGCCTCATCCAGTGCCTGATTGGATCGCTGCTGCTCAATTGCCGTTGCTAATACCTGAGCAACCGATTGCAAAAAGTCAACATCACTACGGCTAAACTTGCGTCGCCGACTGCTGTGCGCCCCCAAAATTCCAAAAGGGCGGTGTTTAAGGGGTATCTCTTTTACATTTTCTTGCTGGGAATGCGCTTCAATAACGACGCTCATGCCACTAACAACGTTATGGTCGTGCAGTAAGGAGGAAGCCCGAAAACGTCGTTCGCTGTACAAGTCTTCCACAACCACAGGTTGACGGCAGTGCAGAGTGTAACCTGCGTGGGTATTAGGACTAGCTTCAACCATTGCTTGTCCGACCACCCCATCCCGCCAACCGACTCCTGCCTTGAGAAGAAAGTTTTTGCCATCGGGTAGGCATTCCAAGACTTTGCAATACTCGACCGCCAAAGCTTGGGAGACCAGCGCAACTCCTTCGTCCATGAGGGCAGCAACTTTGATGCCTAAAAGCGCCTTCTCACTCAGTTGAACCACGACATTTTGCTGACGCTGCCGGATTTGGAGTTCTGCCTCAGCAAGCTTTGCTAGGGTAATGTCAACCATCATCCCGCGCCGCTTGTGGACTTGCCCTTGGTCATCGCGCATTACACAACCGCGATCGCGTAACCACACAACTCGATTATCGGCGGCAAGGCAACGATACTCCAGTTCGTAATCTCGACTGTGGCAAATTTCCTTGCTGTGTAGCGCCACTGTCCACTGTCGATCCTCTGGATGAATCAGGTTGACCCAAAAATTTGGCTCACTAAGCCACTGTTGGATGGGATAGCCTAAAACTCGTTCGGCACTTTGACTGACAAAGGTGAAATGTTCGCTGGTTGCGTCGGCTTCCCAGACGATGGTATGGGAGAGTTCTTTAAGAAGATTGCGGAGGCGGTGTTTGGCTAATTCATCTACCTGGGGGGTAGCTTGCTTCTTCACCCGTAAGGTTGCAGGCTCTTGATTGCGGATGCTTAACTCTTTGGGCTGTTCCGCTGACACTTGTCTGAGTGGTTGGGTTGAGGTGTCAACTCTTGACGGCAGTAGGGGGTTGCCTGCTATGCCAGTTTGGGTGTAAGTACCAATCCACTCAAGAACCTTGCCGTCGGTTCCCAGGACGGGGTTTTTTTGCGCCGTAAACCAGCGGTAAGTACCATCGACGCCGAGAAGGCGACATTCGAGTTGGTAACGTTGGGGTTTTTTTTGGGCAAGATTGCACAGGGCAATGAAGCGATCGCGATCTTCTGGATGCAGTGCTTTAAGAAATTCCCAACCTAGCGATTCTACAGCCCTCAGCCCAGTATACTCATACCAACGGCGGTTAAATTCCGTAATTTCGCCGTTAACTTGTGCCAGCCAAATGATTTGAGGTAGGCTTTCTAAAAGCTGACGATTTCGGGCTTCAGTCACCTCCAAACGTTGCTGAAGAGACTGGAGGCTTGCAAGTGCTTCACAGTCACTGTGAGATGGAGGCAAGTTTTGAGTATTATTAAAGGGTGTTTTCATTATGCGTTCTTTTCACAAGCCTTAACTCCACACTCGACAGAAAAAATTGTCGGTTTGAAGGCATTGATTTAAGCTAACGGTAAAGGACATTTGTCAAAAGACTGTATATCTAGAATCTATCTGAAGTACAGGAATCCCTACCCCTACCGATGGGGGGACATCACTAGGCAAACCGCCAAAACTTTATAAACTTCTGGTGTAAACGCTACAAAATCCCAAACTTTGGACCTTGACGATGAGTAAAATCCGTGTTGCTCTTATTGAAGATCATGACCTAACTCGGGTTGGTATCCGAACAGCGCTACAGCAGCGTAGTGAAATAGAGTTTGTGGGCGAGGCCGCTAATGCTGCTGAAGGTCTGAACTTACTAGAAACGGTCAAGCCAGATATCGGGATCGTTGACATCGGTCTTCCCGATATGGATGGGATTGAGTTGACGAAGCGATTTAAAAACTCTCAATCTGCTGCGGAAGAAGCGACCCCAACCAAAATTCTTGTCTTGACATTACAAGATAATGAAGAATCGGTGATGGCAGCTTTTGCTGCTGGTGCAGACTCGTACTGCATGAAAAACATCAGCTTTGATAATTTAATGGAAGCGATCCAAGTTACGAATGAAGGAAATGCTTGGATTGATCCAGCCATCGCCCGAATTGTCCTTAAGCAAACGAAGGTGAATGAACCGGGGGTTGAGGCGGCGGCGGCAACCAAGACGGTAACAATTAGTGCGGCTGAACCGGAGTACAGTCAACTGATTGAAGCTTATCCTTTGACGGAACGGGAATTGGAAGTTTTGCAGCTAATTGTGGAAGGGTGTAGTAATGCCGCGATTGCGGAAAAGCTATACATCACTGTCGGAACTGTTAAAACTCACGTCCGGAATATTTTGAATAAGCTTTGTGCCGATGACCGTACTCAAGCCGCTGTACGTGCTTTACGCTCTGGTTTGGTGGGTTAAAAGATTAGCAGTTAAGAGCGGTAATTTCTCTTGGGGTGTTGCAGCACTGCCCACTTATAATTTACTGAAAGCCAGCAGTAACATTGATACGGCTGGCTTCTTTTACGGCTTTGAGTCTTGTGTTTGGGTCGTACAAAGGTCAAAATAAGATTAAATATAATAATCTAATGTACGCTAGCGTACATAATGGAGTGAGAGTAAGATTGAAAGCAAAGATAAAGGCGATCGCTCCTTAATTGAAATAAACGAGACTATCCAAGCCTTAGCGACGAGGATATCACTACTACAGGAAACAGGGAGAAAACAAGAGATGGAGACTGGGAGCGCAAGAAAGCAAAGTATTCTTTACCAATGGTTGTGCCAAGCCTTGCCTTCCCAATCACCTTTTCTCTTGGTTAAACACCAGGGTCATCTCAAGCGGGAAGAATGCTTTAAGAATTTTCTCCAGTTATGGGTAGGCAGAAATGCCGAGAACCCTTAAATTGGAAAATTATTCTCAAGCTGTCGTCTCTAACCAACCAGAGAACCGGAGTGAGTACATGAGTCAGGCGGATCGGAGCAAGCTCAAACTAATGGTAGTGGACGATGAGCCTGACAATTTGGATTTGCTCTACAGAACCTTTCGGCGCGAGTTTCGTGTCTTCAAAGCGGATGGAGCCTTGAAAGCTTTAGAACTGCTCGATAAAGAAGGGGAAATGGCTGTGATTATTTCCGATCAGCGGATGCCCCTAATGAACGGTACAGAGTTCTTGAGCAAGACGGTTGAGCGCTTCCCAGAAACCATCCGTATCCTTTTAACTGGCTACACCGATGTTGAAGATTTGGTGGAAGCTATCAACTCCGGTAAGGTGTTCAAGTACATCACCAAACCCTGGAACCCAGAGAATTTAAAAGCCGTTGTTCAACAAGCTGCTGAAACCTACCGGTTGCTGACGAAAAGAACCGCTGAACTGCGTCGTGCTTTGCGACGAGAAGAACTCTTCAACGGGGTGACGACAGCGATTCGTGAGTCCTTGGATTATGGCAGTATGCTGCAAACTGTTGTCAACACAATTGGTCAAACCTTTGAAGCCACAGGTTGCATTCTTCGACCTGTAGACGGCGATCAACTCACGATAGAGTCCTTTTCATACCAGGTTGACAGCATTGTTGAAACGCCACTTTTACCTAATGCTCAGGCGATCTTTCAAAACGTCTTGGAACACCGCCAGACACAGCTTCTTAAAGATGAAACCGATGGCAGCCATTTGGTTTATCTAGTTGTTCCCCTCCTTTGCCAGCAAAAGCTTTTTGGAGTTTTGTCTCTATATCAACAAGGAAGCAATAGCTCCTGGACGGCGGAAGATGTTCAGCTTATTGAAGCCGTTTCTGAACAAGCCGCTTTGGCAATTTCCCAAGCCAAACTTTACCAAACGACTCAGTTGCAAGCCCAGCAGATGCGTGCTGAGTTAGATGTCGCACGCCAAATTCAAAACAACCTGCTACGCCAAAGTTGGCCGAATATTGAAGGGGTACGGGTACAAGCCTATTGCTATCCCGCTAGGGAAGTCGGGGGCGATTTTTTTGAAGTTTATGTTCATCCTCAAGGAGATGTGTGGCTTGCGGTTGGTGATGTTTCGGGCAAAGGTGTTCCGGCGGCTTTATTTATGGCAAGTGCAATTTCACTTCTGAGGCGGGAACTTGCTCAAGAGACCTCTCCAGAGCCAGAGGTTGTGATGCGAAACCTTAACAGCACAATGTCAGATAACCTTGTTAGTACCAACTGTTTCATCACAATGGTAGTAGCTCGTTATACTCCTACCTCACGCCAACTCGCTTATGCGAGCGCGGGTCATGTCTATCCGATGGTCTGGTCGCATCGTCTGGTAGTCCAACAGCAGACATCATCTGAAAAATCCGTAACCATTGAGCCAGATTATCTCAAGGTTCGGGGCATCCCTTTGGGGATTCTATCGATTTGGAAAGCGCCTGCAGGGGTTGTAACTTTAAATGCTGGGGAAATCTTTTTGTTGATTAGTGATGGAATTACAGAAGCAACAGTTACGGAGGCAATATGTACAACCGAAAATGCTCAGTCGAGCAGCAATTCAATGCTGAATCAATCAGGTCTTTGGCAACTACTGCTTCAAGAACCAGCTCCTTTTGACTTAAGGAATTTATTAGCGAACGTTCGAGAACGAACTAACAATGTTCAGGAAGACGACCAAACTGTACTCTCTTTGGAGGTTCTGTAGTCGATGAAAACGGAGCTGCACATACCGAGTGATTTGAAGTTTCTGAGCATCGTGGAAAATTGGCTGCTGGGTACTCTCGAAGTAGAACTCGGCGACTCTGTTGATTGGTCGCGTCAATCGAATCGTTTGCGACTGGCGTTAGTGGAGGCTTACTCTAATGTGGTACGTCATGCTCATCGCGACCAACCGAATTTACCGGTATTGATTCGTCTGGAACTTAAAGAGCGGGATTTGGCACTGGAGATTTGGGATCACGGTCGCGGATTTGACCTATCCACCTATCTACCGCCAAATCCAGATGATAAACAAGAAAGTGGCTACGGCTGGTTGATTATGAATCGGCTTATGGATCGGGTGGAATATCGCTTGCAGGTAAATGGCCGCAACTGTTTGAAGTTAGAAGCTAACTTGCCAAAAGCGGAAAAGCCTTAAAGAATGATGGGATTAAAAGCGCAAATATTCACAGGGGCGCCAGCAATAGCGCCTCAATATTTTTGATGGGTAGGGCAGAAATTATGCAGGCTTAGGGCATACGTCAACATAGTTCCATTGTCTTAATATGCCATGCCAAACAAGTTTTTTTTGATACGTATTAAGGTAAACCTTACGGAAATATTGTATCTTTTAGCGCTTCCTCACAACTAGAAACAATCTCTAGCGGCGGAGATTTAGTAGCTCTTGGGGAGAGGCTAAGAGTTTAATTTTAGTAAATAGAATCTCTTGGGCTGGACTGAGAATAAATATCCAGGAGACATTGACGCCGAACACAGGAGTCTGGACTTTTCCTGTCACCTGAATCTGAATTTGGTTATCTTCAAGTGTTTCAGAAATACCCTTCTGTGGAGCAAGCTGCATTCCTCTTGCTTCAGCGTTTAGGTAATTCGCGATCGCTTCTCGTCCTTCGATTGGATTCTCAAACGGCGCTTGCATTACTCCTGAGTCGGCAAATAATGCTGCTGTGGCTTCATAGTCACTGGCATTCATCGTCTCAAAGTAACGGACTACCACAGATTCGGTAATTCCTTCGATCGTTAAGTCGGTGGTAGAAGCGACTTCGGGAGTTGGGGTTGTGTCGTTGGCAACTGTCATCGGATTTTCCTAAAGTATTAAATTATTTTTCAACAAAAAGGCAGGTTTACACCTGCCCTTCTAGATGGATTTTGTAATACTTTGTTCAGATATCTGATGAGATACCTGATTTAAAGAGTGCGATGTTCTACTTACGCATCAGGTTTAGGAGTTCCTTGGGAGAGGCAAGTAAGTCAATGGCGACGAAGAAAATCTTGCCTTGGGGATCTAACAAGAACCGCCACGCAATGTTCATGCCAACGTTTGCGCCGAACCAAGGTGTTTGGACTTTGCCTGTGACTTTAATTTGGGTGTAATTATTTTCGATAGTTTCGGCAACGCCCCGCTCTGGCATCATCTTAAGACCGACGCATTCTTCACGCATATAGTTAAGAATTGCCTGCTTACCGACAATTGGCTTTTGGAAGGGGGGTTGCAGGGCGCCTTCTTCTGCAAATAGACCCACAGCAGGCGTGAAGTCAAAGGCGTTCATGTAGTCAATGTAGCTCAACACGGTATAGTTGTTGACGCCCTCAATCTTTGTCTGAACGCGCTCGGATAGGGCGGTTGGGGTGCTTTTTGGCGCTTCACGTTTGGCGTAGTCGTCGCTGAGAGCTTGGTCGTAGCCCATGTTAACTACGGTATTCCGCAAAACTGTAATTTGCTGACCTGGATCGAGTTTTTTGATGGTTTCTAGGACGGCAACTGCTTCAGGACTCATTTGATACCCAGGCGGAATCGGAGCAACTAAGCCTTCTTTCATCATCTGTCCTAACTCGTACCAAAAACCGAGCTTGGTGTTGACGCGGAACGAGGAATAGGTACGACCGATGAGTGTGTCGGTATTGCTAGCTAAATCATACATGGCTTGCGATTGATCCGCTGGGGGCATCGCCTTAATTTCTTTTAATAAACCTTCCGCTAAAACCATGCTGGCGGCTCCTGTGGCGGCGGGTGTAATGGAAACACCCATTTCGGTATAAGCAAACCAGAGTAGCGCCAGTTTATCCTCGACACTAAGTTTGGAGAAGGCTTCTGTGGTGGCTGGAACTGTATCAGCAATTAAAGTGTTGGGGAAAATGCTTTGAGCTGATTCGATGGTATAAGCCATGATTTGCAAAAACCTATTACTGTTTAGCGTTTGATTAGTTATGAGAGGTGTTTGCTCTCTTGTTTTTCATTGTGTAACATTTTATTAAAAAGTGCAAACAAATATTACAAATATGTATCAGAGGAATTTTCAATTGCTAAGATTACCAGTTTGTGCATCATGACATTAAAACGTGAATGTACCGATTAGTAGCAGTCAGTTAAAGGAAAAGGCGATCGCTTTCGGGTTTCATAAATGTGGTATTGCCGCAGCGGATACCGATGGGGATGACGCGGCAACGCAGAACCTTAAGGCTTGGCTAACGTTGGGATATCAGGCGGATATGGCGTGGATGGGGAACCCTCGGCGTTTGGATATCCATGCTTGTATGCCAGAAGTGCGATCGCTGATTTGTGTGGCACTAAATTACTACACGCCTCACCAACGCCCTCAAGGCAAGGAGTACGCTAAAATCTCGCGTTACGGTTGGGGTCGAGATTACCACAAGGTAATGCACAAAAAACTCAAGGCGTTTGCAAATTGGCTGGGGGAACAAGACGAAAGTATCCAGGTTCGTTACTATGCGGATACGGGGCCAGTGCCGGATAAAGTCTGGGCGCAACGGGCAGGAATTGGTTGGATTGCAAAAAATGGTAATGTAATTACACGGGAGTATGGAAGTTGGGTATTTTTGGGAGAAATTTTAACTAATCTGGCATTGACTCCAGACACTCCTCATACTCAACATTGCGGTAACTGTACTCGTTGTCTTGATGCCTGCCCTACGGGTGCGATCGCCAAACCATTTGTTGTTGATGCTAATCGGTGTATTGCTTACCACACAATAGAAAATCGGGCGGAGGAATTGCCGGATTCCATTAAACCTCATTTAGAAGGCTGGGTTGCGGGTTGCGACATCTGCCAAGATGTGTGCCCGTGGAACCAACGCTTTGCTAGTACCACTGATGTAGCTGAATTTCAGCCTTACCCTTGGAATATTGAGCCAAAGCTGACTGAATTAGCAAACCTTTCGGATGAAGAGTGGAATCAGCGCTTTCCGGCTTCGGCGCTGCGACGGATTAAGCCAGAAATGTTGCGGCGAAATGCCCAAGCCAATCTTGAGGCATCTGAGGCATCTAGCTGATTATTGTTAACAGCTTGAGCTACATAATGAGTGTAAAAGTAATTGTTTTTGATTTTGATGGCACGCTTGCTGATACGCTTGATGCCATTGTCGGTATTACTAATCGTTTAGCTAGGACCTATGGATATAAACCAACCGAGCCGGAAGAATTAGCTCAAATCAGAAATATGAGTTCTCGG
>CADCTM010000455.1 GCA_902805485.1 uncultured Coleofasciculus sp.
CGCTTATTGAGCGAGGAATTCGCGATCAGGATAATCGTGGAACTGAGAAATCATTCTTATGAGCAAACAATTCAACTTCTCTAGCATCAAGGCTGTGTGTTATTTTAGCAAAGTCTTAAAATTCAGGAATTATCAAGTAGAATTTACTTTCAAGAATCCGACACCACAGGCAGCAAAATAAAAGAAGGGCGATCGCCTCCACAACTCACCCTCAGCGTTATAATCTCTGCATCCATCAAACTTGCACCGATTTTTCCTGTACCCAAATTCATTGCATAAGCAGGAAAGCAAGCAGCGCTAATACTTAGGCGTAAAGCATTCCCTTTCGCAATTCGGGCGCAAGTTGCCTGGAGGGAAATCCTTAATGGTGTATTTTGACTAGTCTGAATATGAAGATAACCTTGAGTAAAATTGTAGGATTTACCATCAGGATGCACTTGGGATAATACTGCACATAAGTCATGACTCGGTTGATCCGCAACACACCAAACTTCAACAACAACCTCCCCCGCTAAGTGCAAGTCTGCGGCAACAGGTTCGGTGGTATAAGTTAAGACATCGGATCGGTAATCTAAATGCGATCGCTCAAAGGAACCCGATGGTATCGCAGCATGACCTCCCAGCGCCGGAACCGCTCGCCAAGGGTCATGAACTAACATCTCATCAGTGCTACTTTCTGGCTTATTCGTACTAAGAGTACCTGCATCTTCCCGAATACTGGCGAGTCCGGTACTTGATAAAAAATAAGATTTATAATTTTTATCGGGAAAACTATCAAAATTACGCCAGCGATTACTGCCCATTTCAAACAAGCAAACAGGCGCCTCATCTAGCAAACCTGTATCAAGTCCCTTGAGAAATTGGTCAAACCAACGCACTTGCAGCAGATCAATCGGATTAATTGCCTGAGCGCCAAAGTCAACTGCACCCACTTTGCGACACCAAGGTAAATGCGTCCAAGGACCAATTAATAGTTGTTGTCGATAAGCGCTACGAGGGGCGATGTCTTGATATAAATGGATATTGCCGCGCAGGAATGTATCAAACCATCCCCCGATGTGGAACATGGGCAAGTCCACATCTTGCATCCGACTTTTAGGAGAGAGTTTCTCCCAATATTCATCAGGCTCGGAATGCTCCAACCATTCATGATAGAAGGCGTTGGGGGCGAATTTTCTTAAGCATTCCATCAAATCGGGTTCTGGGTTAGATGGAATGCTTCTGGAGGCGTTGTAGAGGGTTTTATAGGCGGCGCTATCTCCCTGTAACCGGGCTGTTTCTGCGGCGAGTTGAATTGCCCAACCAAGATTTGCTTGCAGGCAAAATGCCCCGCCTTCATAAACCCAGTCTGCATATAAGTCATAACCCATCATCGCGGGGCAGATGGTTTTGAGTGTCGGCGGTTGGGTTGTGGCGGCGTATAACTGTGTCATCGCTTGGTAGGAAAACCCATACATTCCCACCTTTGCGTTACTTCCGGGTAAGGCGGCAGCCCAGTTTACGGTGTCTTCGCCGTCTTCGGTTTCGTTGACAAATAGGCGAAATTCACCTTGGGAGGTGCCACGCCCTCGTACGTCTTGGATGACGACAATGTAGCCTTGGGCGCAGTACCAAGTGGGATGGGCGTACACTACGGTAGAAGCGATCGCTCTTCCATAAGGTTGCCGCATCAACAGCACCCCAAATTCACCCTCGGCATCGGGATAGTAGATGTCTGCATCCAGCCTAACTCCATCCCGCGTTAGCATTGATGCGGCTTCTTTTGGTCGAACCTTTAGCATGGAACTAGTGCATCGGTGCGGTTTAGCACTCGCATATCTTCTTCGTCTAATTCGACAGGTATACCACTACGAATTAGTTCGGCAAAGTCTTCATTTGGCACCATAATGCACAGGGCATACAAGCGCCCATTCCCTGTATTTCTGATTTCATGAATTCCTGTCGGTGGCACTAATAAGCTATCCCCGGCACGAATTGGCACGGTTTTCCCGTCGCAGGTGGCTAATCCTTCGCCTTTGAGGACAAAAAACATTTCTACTGCAATTTGATGACGATTGGGGGGAGTTTTGCCCCCTTTATCAAATATCTCCACGCAAACTGTTAACGAAGCATTTGCTGTTGCGGGTTCAAAAACTATGGCTAAACGGTTACTGTCTTTAGGACTAATTCGATATGCTTGATATTTCTTTGCCGATTGGACAAGAGGAATCATGCATTGACTAATCATTTTAATTAACTCCTAAAATCAGTAGGTTTTTAAAGGACACGCGCTTTAACTTTGCCCTCGAATGGCTTCAATAAGTAAGGTGGATTCAGTAACAAATCCAAAGCATTGATTGACGTTATAAAGGGTTGCTTTTAAACAATAATCGGGAGAAGTTGTCGCCGCACAATCTTTGACTAAGATGCAATCATAGCCAAGAAAGTTGGCATCTTGTAGGGTAGCCATCACACATTGGTCAATGTTTACCCCGGTAAAGAAAAGTGTAGTTTTACTGAGGTT
>CADCTM010000456.1:0-4664 GCA_902805485.1 uncultured Coleofasciculus sp.
AGGATTTGAGAACAGCGGCTTTGTGGGCGTCCTCTAAGTGTAAGTCGAGACGCTTATTATAAAGAGGACCGTCAGCTTCCTTAATCGCTTCTTCTACTAGCTGACTTAAAGGTTTCCCTTCATAAGCGATCGCTTCTGCCACCAGCATATCTGCCAGAATGCCGTCTTTTTCCGGGATATGTCCAATAATACTTAAACCCCCTGACTCTTCACCCCCAATCAACACATCGGTTTCGCGCATTTTCTCGCCAATGTATTTGAAACCTACTGCAGTTTCGTAGATTTCCAATCCGTATTTCTGAGCAAAGTTATCCAATAAATGAGTCGTGGCAACTGTGCGGACAATTGCTCCCGTTTTGCCCTTATTTTTAATCAAGTGACGTGCCAGCAACAGCAACACCGTATTCGGCGTGAGGACATTACCTTGTTCATCAACAATGCCAAAGCGATCGCTATCGCCATCCGTCGCCAAACCTAAGTCCGCATTATCCTTTTGAACAGCCTCTACCAGCTCAACCAACTGCTCTCCCTTGGGTTCCGGCATCCCCCCCCCAAACAACACGTCACGAGTCGTATGGAAGCTTTCTGTATCGCAACCACAGTGTTCGAGAACCGTATCCAGGTAGCCACGAGAAGTAGAATACAGCGCGTCATACTTCACCTTCAGTTGAGCGCCACGGATTCGCTCCACATCCAGCAAAGTATAAATAAACTTTAAATATTCAGGCTTCGGGTCAAATATCGAAATTTTATCCGTGTTTTTCCCACTAGGCGCAGCATCATCCGCCCCTTCAATATTGGCGACAATCGTATCAGTAATCTCCGGTGTCGCTGGTCCTGCATAATCAGGGATATACTTAATACCGCAGTACGGTGCCGGGTTGTGGCTAGCGGTAAACATCAACGCCCCTGCGGAGTTGAGGAGACGCGCATTGTAAGCAATTACTGGCGTCGGACAATCTCGATCCACAATTTTTACCGTCCAGCCCAAGTCTACCAAAACTTCAGCCGCAGTCCGGGCAAATTGGTCAGCGAGAAACCGGGTATCATATGCAACTAGAACCGGACGGTCTTTGGAATAGGCAGTTTCTAGATAACTTGCGATCGCTCTTGTTACCTTGCACACATTTGAGAAGGTAAAATCATCGGCGATAATTCCCCGCCATCCATCGGTGCCAAACTTAATCTTACTTGGGCTGCTTACTGCACTCATTTAGGATACTTGCTCTCAGTTCCCCTCAATTTTAATCGAAGCCGATCCGATTAAATTTGAGCAGTGTACAGCAATTGCCGACTCTGGTTGGTTTTGCCGCAGAAAAGTCCTGATTTTATGGTTATCTTTGCTTAGATATGTTCTTTCGGTAATAGCCTTAGAGGTTCTACAGTGCGTTTCGTATTTTTACTCCCAGACTTTAATACCAGCCAATCTTGGCATTTAGTACAAAACCTCATCTCACAATCCCGCTTGCAATTTCTTAAAGATTGGGCACGGCTGAGGATGATGCGTACCACGGTTACATTTGGTGGAACACTTAATGTCATGCGTCACTGCTGGATTGCCCGAAATTGTGGGGCAGATGCCGTCATTGCAACGATGAGCGGACGTGACACCTATGGGGAGCGGGGAATTTATAATTTACCCTATATTCGCTGGGCAGATCGTCGAGCCGATGATATATGCATAGTCCCAGACTATGTTACGGAATTAATCAACGAAGTGAAAAGTCCAGCGATCGCCTATTTGCAAGTTCCCATTCATACCCACAATAACTTCAACTACCAAGATAGCCGAGTCGCACTCTGGACAGACTCGCCAATGATGCAAGAAAAATGCAGGGCGACTTACCCAAACAAGGAGGCGGAAATTGTACCCAATATCGTTGACAGCAACGCCTTTCCCTTTATTCCTCAGGAGCAGCGAGAGGCTGGCTTACTCTTCGCCTTTCCGCGAAAAAATCCCGAATTTATTAGCGAAACTCAAAAATATTATCAGGAAAGGGGTGGCACCTACTGGCGCTTCGAGCTGATCGACGGACTGTCCTTTGACCAGCTTACCAAACAATTTCGTCGTCCTCAGGTCTTCCTCGCATCTGCTGCTATTGAGGGTTGTGCGCTTCCTCCCCAGGAATCGATGGCGGCGGGGATCGTCGTGGTTGGAAGAACGGCGCAGGGGGCAAATTTCTGTATGCAGCACGGTGAAACGGCAATGACTGCAGAAAGTCCGAACGATGCGGCACAATGTCTCCGTGATCTTGAAGATGCGGCACTCCGCGATAAAATCGCCCAGAATGCCCACAAATACATCAGCTCTTACTTTCCCTCTGAAGAACCTGCACGCTTCTGGCAAAAGACTATTCGCCATTATGCCTCAATGGTTTAGGGAAAACGTTTGATTTTTTGGGCAGGGGATGAAGTTAAATGGCGAATGGCAAACTCATCCTTTTGCCCTGAAATAATTGAAAACAACCCCTTTACAGGTGTCATTTTCACGACGCAAATGGTACATTAGCTGCAACAGGAATTTAATGAGCAAACGCACTCGCGGCATGGCAGTCTTCTTGATGCTGCCTCAACGTTAAAGCCACTCTTGAGTACCATCGTATCGGAGCTGTAAGCCATCGTGATCCAGACTGAAACCCCCACCCTACACACGGTTCAAGTTGAAGTTTCTCGTCTGCGAGAAGAGCTGCAAATGAGAGATCAGCTCGTGCAGCAGTTGTCTCAAGAACTTTTTCGCCTCGTTAAAGGCAACGCCAACTTTACTCCGCCACCGGAGGTTTCTGAGCGTCATCAAGCCCAAATGATGGTTTTACGGGAACAACTGCAAGATGTTGAAGAGCAGGTAACGTTCTATCAAGAACAGATTACAGGGCGTGATGGGGAAATTTATCAACTGCGGCAGTCGGTGCAGGAATTAACTGAGCGATCGCGTATGTTAGAGCAAGTCGTACAGGAGCTACCCCATATCTATCGCCAGAAATTCGCTGAACGCATGGCACCGGTTAGAGAAAAGGTTGCTATGTTACAACGGGAAAATCGGCAACTTCATGCTGAATTACAAAGCGTTAGCTATCGGTTGGCAGTGAGAAGCCGCAACATCACCCGCCTTGATTTGCCCAGTTTCTCTCGCCCTCACGGTGGCCCAATTCCGACGTTTGGTAATGTCTAGGGTGATCGTCATTGTCGATACCCAAGTTGAAAAGACGGAAGTAGCTGGAGTATCGACAACGTTGTACAGGGTGGAGGCGATGAAAAAGGCGATCGCATATTCGACAACCGCCCCCATCTCCGTGGAAGTAATCACCTCAACTGAGGCAGCTTTATTGCCTCCCAGTCAGGAGATTATTTGGTGTCCGTTAACCCTTGATGTCCCGAACACCCTACAATTTTGGGGTCAAAATATCTTCCCAGCTTGCCGTAACTTGACAAGCTTTCGCCAACAGGTGGAGGCACTGGGATATCGGGCAGGCGAGGGTAGTCAAGGGCAAGAAAGCTTATACTTACCGATAGTTTTAACCGCCAAGGGACCACTTTACGGCGAAGTCATTAGCCAGGGAAAGGCAACAAACTGCTATCAGCAACCTGTAGATTTACCCGATCACCAGCGTCAGCCACTCTACCATTTGGCGTACCAGTTGTTGCAATCTTTAGAAGCGCCACCGAGTGTTTATTTATTAAAGTTTGGTTATAAGGAACAGGAGATTATTTGCGCTCGCCTTTTACCCTTTCCCGATGTCCCCGCACTTGCCAGTCTCGGCATCCAAGAACCGAATTTATTCACCTGCCATTGGCACTGCCTCACCAATCAGCCAATTTATGACTTGACAATTATTCCAAAAAGTGAATAAAAGACGGGTGACTAACTGAGGTCGTACCATAGACTCATAGGCGTGTGTAATCTTTGCCGTTATGAGTTACTGCCTAAATCTTCGCTGCCAGAAACCCGAAAATCCCAGTAAGGCAAAATTTTGCTCAACTTGTGGCTCAAGGTTGTTGCTAGACAATCGCTACCGGGCAATAAAACCAATTAGTCCGAGTGGTTTCGGTCAAACTTTTTTGGCAGTAGATGAACAGGAAGCAAGTCAACCCCAGTGTATTATTAAGCAGTTTTCTCCAAAAAATCAAGGCACAAATAATGCCGAGCAAGCCGTTGAGTTATTTCGCCAAGAAGCGCGGCGGTTGTGGGAATTAGGACAACACTCTCAAATTCCGCAACTTTTAGCTTATTTTGAGCCTGATAATCAACCAGGGGGAAGTACAGCATCGGCAATTGTCCAAAGCTTAATTGAGGGAGAAAGTTTAGCGAATAAATTTCAATCTGAGGGTGCTTTTAGTGAAACTGAAATACGGGAAATATTAAAAGAAATACTGCCAATTTTGCAATTTGTCCATGAACGTGGTGTCATTCATCGGGACATTAATCCAGAAAATATTATCAGGCGTCATAATGATCAAAAATTAGTTCTCGTTGATTTTAGTGCGGCAAAATTCACCTCAAAAACTGCCTTAGCAAGAACAGGAACCGTCATCGGTTCTGCCGCCTACACTTCCCAAGAACAACTAAGAGGTAAAGCCCTTCCTAGTAGTGATTTATATAGTTTAGGTGTCACCTGCATTCACTTACTAACTAATATTCATCCTTTTGACTTATTTAATAGCTTGGA
>CADCTM010000456.1:4707-10786 GCA_902805485.1 uncultured Coleofasciculus sp.
CTTACTAATCCGGCGAGTCCTCAGCTTAGTAAAATCTTGAATAAAATGCTGGAAGGTGCAGTAAAAGATCGCTATCAATCAGCCACAGAAATCATAAAAGACCTGGAACCGCAAGGCATCATTACAACACAAGCACAAACATTTGTAAAACCTAAAACTTTACCCACGATTAGCCAAAATCTTATTCCAACTTGGACTTGCATCCGCACTTTCAAATCTCATCGAAGTTCAATTAATGCGATCGCTTTTAGTGCAGATGGACAAATAGCAAGTGGTAGTGCTGATAGAACCGTTAAACTTTGGCATCTGGATGGTAATTTACTTTGTACTTTTTCTGGGCATTCCGGCTTAATTGATGCCGTTGCCTTTAGTCCAGATGGGCGACTTATTGCTAGTGGAAGTTGGGATTATACGATTAAGATTTGGGATGTAGAAACAAGAGAATTAATTCAAGCACTCAGTGAACATTCCGGTTGGATTAAGTCTATTGCCATTACTCCAGATGGTAAAAATCTGATTAGTGGTAGTGCGGATAAAACGATTAAGATTTGGAACCTAAAGACAGGTAAGGTAGAAAAAATATTTGAACATAATAGTGCCGTACACGCAGTTTCCATTAGTCCAGACGGGGAATTTTTGGCAAGTGGCAGTGCGGATAAAACAATTAAAATCGGGAATCTACAGACGGGTGAACTAGTGCTAGTCTTAGATGGACATTCAGATGTGGTTAATGCACTCGTCTTTAGTCCTTGCGGTCAAATTCTGATTAGTGGAAGTGCCGATAAAACGATTAAAATTTGGCACATCGGTAAGGGGAAATTACTACATACACTTAATAGCCATTCAGAGGCAGTGAATTCCCTTGCCATCAACATTGAAGGTAATCTTTTCATCAGTGGAAGTGCAGACAATACGATTAAAATTTGGAATCCCGCCAGTGGAGAACTTTTGCATACCCTGGCAGGACATTCTTCTGGCGTAACGGCAGTAGCGATGAGTTCTAAGGGACAAGGGAATCGATTAGCAATAGCAAGTGGTTCTCAAGACAAAACCATTAAAATCTGGCAATTTGAATGATTTCTTGTTTTAAAAACATCAATCAATACTATCTAGGAAAGCACTTCCGCAGTTTAATTTCACCGACTAAACCTGTCTGACTAGGCGAGGCGAAATGTACAACTTCGATAACAGTAAAACAGGGGCCGATTGAATGTAACTTACCGTCCGGAAATGAAATCAACTCGCCTTCACAAGGAAGTCGGGATAATTCCACTCGTTCTCCGTTTAAATCTTCCAATGCCGCTGAGTAATCTTTGTGTGATGTTCTTGGCGCATTCTCGAACATCATTTGCACTTTCACGAATTCCATTGGTAGTATCCTGATTTTCGTCCCTGCTACTGTAGCACCTAAGCCTGGGCTTTCTCAAAGCGTTGGTTTACTTGATTCCAGTTAACAACATTCCACCAAGCGGTTAAGTAATCGGCACGCTTGTTTTGGTATTTAAGATAGTAGGCGTGTTCCCAAACATCATTACCCATAATTGGATACATACCTTCCATTAAGGGACTATCTTGATTAGCGGTACTCGTTACTTGAAGTTTGCCATCTTTCGTACGAACTAGCCAAGCCCAACCACTGCCAAAACGCTTGGTACCTGCTTCATTAAATTGCTGTTTAAAGGTATCAAAACTACCGAATGTTTGGATAATTGCTGCGGCAATTGCACCTTTGGGTTCTCCTCCTCCATTCGGACCCATGATTTCCCAAAACATTGAGTGATTAATATGACCGCCACCATTATTACGTACTGTTGTCCGAATATCTTCCGGTAAACTGCTGAGGTTTTGAATTAATTGTTCAGCCGTTTGACTTTTTAGTTGGGGGTACTTATTTACCGCATCATTCAAATTTTTGACATAAGCGGCATGATGTTTATCGTGGTGAAATTGCATTGTTGCTGCATCAATATGCGGTTCTAATGCCTTGTAGTCGTAGGGGAGAGGCGGTAGTTTGAATGTCTGGTTGCTCTCACTCTGTTTAGTTTCTGAACCTGATTTTACCGGACCAGCGGTAGAGGGGAAAGTTCCACAAGCCGCTGCGCCTGAAGTGGCTGCGATTAAAAAGAGGAAATTGCGACGATTAATAGCCATAAATCTAATTCAATGAAACGCTTACAAGCTGAATTTAAAGTATAACTCTCATAATTTCACAGCCCTAGAAGAGAATTGATACTTGTAGATAACAAACTTATACAAAACCTTAGATATTAAGATTGTTATCTACCTGGCGATAGAACTCTAGGCAACGTCAGTTAAGCGGGATGGGTGACAGTTGCGCCTTGGGTGTCAAGAGAAAGCGATCGCACTTTTGCCGTCATTCCCTGATTTTTCCACGCCGAAACCATTGCTTCTTCCACAATGGCAGCTTGCGAGGCATCAACCAAAGCCAGTAACGTTGGTCCCGCCCCACTAATCACCATCTCATACGCCCCTGCCGCCACTGCCGCCGAACGCACATGATCGTAACCGGGAATCAAAGCTTTGCGATAAGGCTGATGAATTCGGTCTTGCAACGCCGCTTTTAACCAATCTTCACAACCTGTTTCTAAGCCTCGCAACAGCAGCCCCAAATGAGCAATATTAAAGATCGCATCAGCACGACTGTATTCTGTTGGCAGGACACTCCGCGCCGCTGAGGTCGATAGTTCAAAATCCGGGATCGCCACAACAGGGACAAGATTCGGATGCCACCCAAGCTCACAAATTTGCCAAGATTCGGTAGTTAAACCCGTCGCCGCCAAACGACAACCTCCCAGCAATGCCGGCACAACATTATCGGGGTGTCCTTCCATTGCGATCGCTAAATTCATCAGCGCCACTTGATCCAAAGGTTCCCCCGCCAACTGATTCGCGCCAACCAAACCCCCCACAATTGCCGTTGCCGAACTGCCCAAACCCCGCGCTAAAGGCACACCCAACTTAATCTCGATCTCCACAGGCGGCGGCGTCTGTCCCAGATGCTGATAAAACGCCCGGAAAGCTTGGTAAACCAGATTTTCTGTACTGGTGTCCACACGTTCAGACTCAGTGCCCGTGACGCTTATCCTAACTGCTGCTGTGATGATTTCCGCATCAAGGACAGTAAACCGAAACTCGTTATACAGCGTCAACGCCGCCCCAATACAATCAAAACCCGGACCTAAATTAGCCGTCGTCGCGGGAACAGTAACATTAACACTCGAAACAACAGACATCTACAACACCTGAAATTAATAGCAAGAATACAAGGGCTATCCTGTCGCGGCGACAAGAACTAAGTCCACGCAAGCGGACTAATAATATTGAGAGCAACAGCTCGGTATGGCTCTTGTGCTTGTAGCCCCAGGCTTTAACCTATAGGTTTAATTATTCCTGCAAGAGGTCTAATAATTATCGTTGATTTTGACTTCCAACTAACCCAAAGCTTGAGCTAATCTATACACTCCTTCCTGAATCTTTTCCTCACTCAAATTAGAATAACCAAGCACAAACTCAGAAGTCCCATTACCTTCCAAGTAATATCGCTGTGCCGTCACTAATTCCACACCCATTTGCGCCGCAGAAGTGATAACGTCTTCATCACTAAGGTTGGTATGTAATCGCACCATCAAATGTATCCCCGCATTCTCACCCAAAATCGTGACGCGATCGCCTAATTTTTCCTGTAAAGCTTGGATCAATACCTGCCGACGCTGATCATAAAGCTTCCGCATCCGTCGGATATGACGCTCCAAATCTCCTTCATTGATAAAATCAGTTAAGACTTGTTGTTCTAACATCGGTGATTGACGGTCAGTTAGTCGTTTGGCATGAGCGACTACAGAAACTAAACTCTTTGGCACAACCAAATAACCGATCCGCAGTCCCGGAAACAGCACCTTCGAGAAAGTCCCAACATAGATCACCTTACCCTGATCTAGTCCTTGCAATGCCGGTATGGGTCGCCCTGTGTAGCGAAACTCGCTGTCGTAATCGTCCTCAATAATCATCGCACCTGTTTGCGTCGCCCATGCCAGTAATTCAACACGCCGCGACAAGGACATGACAGCGCCTGTGGGAAACTGATGGGAGGGTGTAACGTAAATTAGTTTAATGGTGGCGGTGGAGTAGTCTAACAATCGCTTAACAATAATCCCTGATTCATCAACAGGTACAGGTAATAATTTCGCGCCATTGCTTAAGAAAATTCGCTGTGCATCTAAATAGCTGGGATTTTCGAGCGCCACTTTGTCACCACGCTCAATTAAGATGCGAGTAACCAGTTCGATCGCTTGTTGTGAACCGTTAACAATAATTACTTGGTCAGCTTCACATTGTACGGCGCGTGACTGAACTAAGTAACGAGCGATCGCTTCTCGTAACGGTAAATATCCCCGCGTATCATTTGTATAATCAAACATTTCCCGATTTGTTACCCGACAATGACGCGATAGCAGTTGTCGCCATTGTTTCAAAGGAATTTCATCAAGTGCGGGTGCGCCATAACGAAAGCTGATCAGGTTTTGGTTGGATGATTCAGCATTACTTAGAGGCACTAAATAGTCAGTTTTGAGCAGATTATTACCATAAGATGATAGTTGCACCAACGGTTGTGCTGGCATTGGCGTATTGCCATCGGGTAGGGATGTTGAGAGTAAGTCATCGGGTAATTGAGAGCAAACAAATGTCCCCGAACCCGTAACGGTTTGGAGATACCCTTCACTCAGCAATTGTTCATAACTTTGTGTCACCGTCGCGCGAGAAATTCCTAAAGACTTTGCTAGTCCACGTGTTGAGGGAAGACGCCCTCCCGGTTGTAATTTTCCTGAAAGAATCAATCGCCGCAACTCCTCATACAGTTGGCGATGTAATGGCAAAGTGCTGTGGTTATCGAGGGCAATTGTAAAATCCATTTCGGCAATTGGACTGGTGTTTAAATCTTAAATTGGCACTTGTACAAAGCTAGTTCAGTAACTAATCTTGCAATATGCCTTTTTGATCCAGCAACAAGCGAATTTAAAGGCTTTTCACACCATAGTCAAAACCACAAACAAAAGTCAATGGAACAACTAACTCCAACCCAAAGAACAACAATCAAACGAATTCCTAAACGAGGAAATTATGAATACGAAACTGTTTACAAAATCCTAGATGAAGGATTAGTTTGCCATGTTGGTTTTGTTGTTGACAATCAGCCCTTTGTCATTCCCACTGCCTACGGAAGAATAGAAGATAAATTGTATATTCACGGTTCCCCGGCTAGCCGGATGCTGCGTAGTTTACAAGGCGGTATCCAAGTTTGCCTTACTGTAACCTTAATTGATGGTTTAGTGTTAGCTCGTTCCGCATTTCATCACTCGATGAATTATCGCTCAGTTGTGATATTTGGAACTGCTGAAGTTGTATCAGATCCTGAAGAAAAACTTCAAGCTCTTTATGCTTTTACAGAACACGTTATTCCTGGAAGATGGGAGGAAGTTCGCCAACCTAACCAGAACGAACTTGCCGGAACGTTGGTGTTAGCTTTGCCACTTCTTGAAGCTTCTGCAAAAGTAAGAACTGGCGCCCCCCTTGACGATGAAGCTGATTATTCCTTACCTGTTTGGGCAGGTGAAATTCCCTTGCGCGTCGTGGCTGACAAACCAATTAATGACTCGCGTTTACAGCCGGGAATTGTGCCGCCGCCTCATGTCCAAAATTACAATAGACAAAAAAAATAATGAAAATTCATTGCCTACAACACGTTCCTTTTGAAGGTCTTGCTAGTATTGAAACTTGGGCAAAATCAAATGATCATTTTTTGTCCGCTACCCACTTCTATCAAGGCGAACCTTTACCAAAAATAGAAGATATTGATGGGCTTGTAGTTATGGGAGGATCAATGAATATCTATGAGGGAAATAAGTATCCTTGGCTTGTAAAAGAAAAAAAGTTTATTGAGCAAGCGATTAAACATGAGAAAATTATTTTAGGGATTTGCCTAGGTTCCCAGTTAATTGCCGATATCTTAAAAGCAAATGTATCCCCCAATACAGAAAAAGAAATTGGCTGGTTTCCTATT
>CADCTM010000457.1 GCA_902805485.1 uncultured Coleofasciculus sp.
TTAATCATCCGTTATATATTTATGGTCTTAATTCCTGCTAAACCTTACGATTACGAACTCCCTGCTAATGGCATTGCACTACTAATTATTGATATGCAACGGGATTTTTTGGAAGCTGGAGGTTTTGGAGATGCTTTAGGAAACGATGTAACGAGACTTCGGGCAATTATTCCCACGGTTAAGCAATTACTGGCTGCCTTTCGTATTCAAAAACTCCCAATTTTCCAAACAATTGAATGTCATCAACCAGACTTGTCAGATTGTCCGCCATCAAAGCGAAATCGAGGAAAAAGTCACTTAAAAATTGGTGATCTTGGTCCAATGGGGCGAATATTAATTAAAGGTGAACCCGGAAATAGTATTATTCCAGAACTAGAACCACTTCCTGGTGAAAATATTATCGCAAAACCAGGAAAAGGCGCTTTTTTTAATACAAACTTAGAAACTTTACTAAGACAGCAAAAAATTACCCACTTAATTATTACCGGAGTAACGACAGAGGTTTGTGTTCAAACCACAATGCGAGAAGCAAACGATCGCGGTTATGAATGTTTGCTCGTTGAAGATGCAACGGAAAGTTATTTTCCAGAGTTTAAACAATCCACAATAGAAATGATTCGCGCCCAAGGAGGAATTGTTGGGTGGACTGCAACATCTCAAGCGGTTTTACAGGGTTTCTTACAACATACATCTTGAACTAGAGAGCTTTTTGAAGTGGAACCTAACAACCAACGGTACAGATTATCGATTTGTCCTCCTCCCACAGGAAACACCAACCTATCCACAGATGCCCCTACTCAACCTGATGGACGCTAGCAGTGCAATTCAATTGTTGCAAGTTCTCAAAGGGATTTGTAAACTCCAAATCGCATCAGTCCTGTAAAGCCAGTCCCTTGACCTGAAATTACCACTTTTTGCAGGATTCATTCATTTCTGTTCAAATCTTCTTTTAAGATAAGTAAAGAAACTGAACAGGATAAGGCTGAATGCGTGTTGCAATCGTTGGGGCAGGACTAGCCGGAATGGCGACGGCAGTAGAATTAGTCGATGCCGGACATCAAGTCGAAATTTTTGAATCTCGTCCCTTTGTCGGTGGGAAGGTTGGCAGTTGGGTAGACGAGTCTGGCAACCATCTTGAAATGGGGTTGCACGTCTTTTTTGGCTGCTACTACCAATTATTTGACTTAATGAAAAAAGTCGGGGCGTTTGATCACTTGCGCCTGAAGCAGCATACCCATACCTTTATTAATAAAAATGCCCGCGTCGGTGAACTAGATTTTCGCTTCATTACCGGTGCGCCGTTTAATGGCTTAAAAGCATTTTTCACCACCTCCCAACTATCACTACAAGATAAGCTGCAAAACTCTCTAGCGTTGGGTACCAGTCCAATCGTGCGGGGACTTGTGGACTTTGACGGGGCAATGAAAAACATTCGTGACTTGGATAAAATCAGCTTTGCCGACTGGTTTCGCAGTCATGGCGGAAACGATGGCAGCTTGAAGCGGATGTGGAACCCGATCGCCTATGCCCTTGGCTTCATCGACACGGAAAACATCTCCGCTCGTTGTATGCTAACAATCTTCCAGTTTTTTGCCGTTCGCTCAGAAGCCTCAGTCTTGCGGATGCTAGAAGGTTCACCTTATGAATATCTCCATAAGCCGATTATCGAATACCTAGAGGCACGAGGCGCAAAAATCTACACCAGACGCCGAGTTAGAGAAGTCCTCTTTAGCGAAGCAGGCGAAAAAACCAAAGTTACCGGCATAATCGTTGCCAACGGCGAAACCGAAGAAACCATCACCGCTGATGTCTATGTTTGTGCCAGTGATGTCCCCGGTGTGCAAAAACTTTTACCCCAAGCTTGGCGCAAGTGGGCGGAATTTGACAATATCTATAAGCTGGATACCGTACCTGTGGCAACGGTACAACTCCGCTTTGACGGTTGGGTGACAGAGTTACATGATGCCGAAAAGCGCAAGCAGTTAGAGAAAGCCGCAGGCATCGATAATTTACTTTATACTCCTGACGCTGACTTTTCCTGCTTTGCGGACATGGCAATCACCAGTCCCAGCGACTACTATCGTGAAGGTGAGGGTTCGCTGATGCAATTGGTACTAACTCCCGGCGATCCATTTATCCGACAAAGTAATGAAGCGATCGCTCAACACGTCCTCAAACAAGTCCATGAACTCTTCCCCTCCTCCCGCGAACTGAACATGACCTGGTACAGTGTAGTCAAGCTAGCACAGTCTCTCTACCGCGAAGCCCCAGGCATGGACTTGTATCGCCCACCACAAAAGACACCAGTAGACAACTTTTTCCTAGCCGGCAGCTACACCCAGCAAGACTACATCGATAGTATGGAAGGAGCAACTTTATCAGGGCGTCAGGCAGCAAAGGCAATCTTAGAAAGTATCAGCGTTGAAGAACGTTCTCCTGTAACAACCGCATAAGTCCCTTCAATGA
>CADCTM010000458.1 GCA_902805485.1 uncultured Coleofasciculus sp.
CTGCCCCTTTTTCCCTCCTTCCCTCCCGTTCGTTTCGTTTGTTGGTTCGTTGATTTGTTCGTTTTTTTTATGTGTTTTATTTAAAATATCCGTCCGGGTGGTAATCTCTGCGAAACTTAGGGAAACAACCGCCTGAGGGTTTGTTTGGCTCGCGGTTACACTGAGGGGAGAAAGGGGGAGGGAAGTATACAGCCTGCCCCTTTTCCCTCCCGTCGTTCGTTTGTTTATTTATTCGTTTGTTTTATTTATTTCGTTTGTTCGTTTGAATAATCCGTCAGGGGTATTTTCTGCGAAATTTACGGAAAACAACCGCCCTTAGGTGGTTTATTGATTCGCGTGTTAAACTAAAAGGGGAGGTTTTCTGGTTCTGAATTATTAAGGTTTTAATTACTTGGTTCTTATTTACTTGGTTCTTGATTACCGGTTCTTGATTATTGGTTCTTGATTACTGGTCATCTGATTTAGTGGTTAAGGGGTGTGCGGGCGGGGTGCTGCGGGCGGGTATGTGTGCTAGGTAGGAGGTCCGGTTGTAAAGGGATTTTTAAGGGGAGGGGGGTTTATGGTTTTTGCTGGGTTTTCTGGTTCTTGGTTACTAATCATCTGATCCTTGATCAAAGGGTTTGCGAGGGGGTGCTTGAGAGTCATGAATGGCATAATTGCGGGTGCGTTGGCAGATTATTCGCCGTTTATAAACTGTCGCGGCGTCTGGCCGTTTTGATCCTTGTGATCAACCTCAACACCTCCTGCCTTAAGCAGCTGCTCGACCGCCATATAACACCCGTTCAGTACCGCCCACGAGAGCGGTGTCCGTCCGTCCTTATCCTTAGAGTTAACCTCAGCTTTGCCTGTTTCAAGCAGCGGTTTAATTACCGCCATGCCCAGACGTGACCCTGACGCCCAAGACAGTGGCGTTCGTCCGTTTTTATCCTGATGATTAACCTCAATACCTCTTACCCCAAGCAGCTGCTTGACAACCGCCTCATACCCAATTTCTGCTGCAAACGATAGCGGTGTCCGTCCGTCCTTGTCTTGAGAGTTAACCTCAGCTTTCCCTCTTTCAAGCAGCAATTTAACTATCGCCATATACCCATTTTCTGCTGCCCACGACAACGGTGTCCGTCCGTTCTTATCTTGAGAGTTAACCTCAGCTTTGCCTGTTTCAAGCAGCATTTTAATTACTTCTCCGTTCTCACGAACTTTCATCCCTATGGCGCTCGATGACGCCCAAGACAGTGGCGTTCGCCCGTTATTATCCTTGGATTCGACGTTCACTTCGCCCATTTTAAGCAGCTGTTTAACTACCGCCTCCTGTCCTGTTTCTGCTGCCCACGAGAGTGGTGTCCGTCCGTCCTTGTCTTGAGAGTTAATCTCAGCTTTGCCTGTTTCAAGCAGCAGTTTAATTACCGCTATGCCCTGCCTGATATTAGCCCCATAAGGCTCCATGACGCCCAAGACAGTGGCGTTCGTCCGTTTTTATCCTTGGATTCGACGTTCACTTCGCCCGTTTCAAGCAGCTGCTTAACTACCACCTCATCACTTTTTTCTGCTGCCCACGATAGCGGTGTCCGTCCGTCCTTGTCTTGAATGTCGACCTCAACTTTACCTGTTTCAAGCAGCAGTTTAATTACTGCTATACCTAGACGTGACCCTGACGCCCAAGACAGTGGCGTTCGTCCGTTTTTATCCTTATGCATAACCTTAACCCCTCCTGCCTTAAGCAGCTGCTTGACTACCGCCTTATGCCCATACTCTGCTGCCCATGATAGGGGTGTCCGTCCGTTGACATCCTCTGAATTAATATCCACTTCGGCTGTTTGTAATAGCAGCTCGACTACCGCCTCATGCTTATTTCCTGCTGCCCATGATAACGGCGTCCGTCCGCTTTTATCTTTTAAGTCAATATCCATTTCGCCTATTTTAAGCAGCTGCTTAACTACCGCCTCATGCCCTTTTATTGCTGCCCATGATAGCGGCGTCTGTCCATTCTCATCTTTTGAATTAATATCTATTTTGCCTGTTTGAAGCAGCCGCTTAATTACCGCCTTATGCCCATTCTCTATTGCCCATAATAACGGAGTTCGTCCTTTTTTATCTTTAGAGTCAACCTCAATTTTGCCTATCTCAAGTAGCTGTTTGACTACTGCCTCACGCCCGCTCCCTGCAGCCCGCGCTAGTGGCGTCCGTCCGTCGTCATCCTTTGAATTAGCTTCGAACCTGCCGGTTTCGAGTACAAGAGCCAATATATCGCTGTCGCCAAGTTCTGCAAGGTATGAGAGTACCGTTCTCCGGTTTGAGAGTTTGAAGTTGCGTTTAAACTTGTTGATTCTGTCGTCGTCCTGGCGATACTGGCTGCACAATTTGTGAAGCCGACTCCCCGGAGGTTGATCCACTGCATGAGCTTGCACAAACGTTTCCACAGCTTCTTTACTCCCGGTTGCAAGGGCTGCAAAAAGAGGAGTCCC
>CADCTM010000459.1 GCA_902805485.1 uncultured Coleofasciculus sp.
TTCGACTTGCATGTGTTAAGCATACCGCCAGCGTTCATCCTGAGCCAGGATCAAACTCTCCATTTTAGTTGAGTTTGTGGCTATGTTCTTTTCTATGAGTACAATCCTAATGTGCTAAGCACAAAGGCTGGTACCATCGTTTTCTTTTGACGAGGTATTATTGCTTGTTTTGGCTTTCAAACTATTCTGTTGTCTAGGTTCGGTGCCGGTCGGAGGGGCTTGCCCTCTTTTAGGCGCTTTTCTAAGATAGCAACCCTATTTCAATGTGTCAACTGAGTTTTGCAGATTTTTTGAATTAAGGTTTTCATCAGTAATATTCTCTAAAATTAGATGTTCTTGAAGGAAGCATGTACCTCGTGAGGAAAAAGATACTGTGAACTTTCAGTCGGTTATTACAAAATTGCACGAGTTTTGGAGCGATCGCGGTTGCCTAATTGTCCAGCCCTATGATGTGGAAAAGGGAGCAGCTACGAAGAGTCCCCATACTTTCTTAAGGGCAATTGGTCCTGAACCTTGGTCGGTTGCCTATGTTGAGCCTTGCCGTCGACCTGCGGATGGAAGATATGGTGAAAATCCCAATCGGTACCAGTACTACTACCAGTACCAAGTTTTAATCAAGCCTTCCCCTGAGAATATTCAAGAGATTTACTTAGAGTCATTAAGAGCTTTAGGCATTCAGCCGGAAACTCATGACATTCGCTTTGTTGAGGATAATTGGGAAGATGCAGCCGTAGGCGCTTGGGGAGTTGGCTGGGAGGTTTGGCTAGATGGAATGGAGGTAACCCAATTTACCTACTTTCAACAATGTGGCGGTATCGATTGTCGTCCAGCATCAATCGAGCTCACTTATGGTTTGGAACGATTAACCATGTACTTACAAGGCGTTGATGCCATCGCCAAAATACAGTGGAATGACTATGTAGCCTATGGAGATGTTCATCTTCAAGGAGAAATTGAACAGTCTGTATATAACTTTGAGGCGGCAAATCCGGAACTACTATTTTCTTTATTCAATCTTTACGAGCAGGAAGCCAAGCAACTCACCCAACGAGGGCTAGTGATGCCTAGTCTTGACTATGTTTTAAAGTGTTCCCACACCTTCAACCTATTAGATGCTAGAGGTGTAATATCGGTTACGGAGCGCACCCGATACATCGGCAGGATCCGAAATTTAGCTCGTCAGGTGGCGCAGCTTTACCTACAACAACGCGAAGCTTTGGGTTTCCCTTTAATGAAGTCCCAGCATACCGGACAAAAATTGCTTACTACTATTTGATAGTGCTACTTCTACTAAAACCTGAACTCAAGGGTATAGACAGATTGCTATAGCCAGACAAAAAGGGCTGTAGATCTATCTTGCAACTGAACTAACAGATTGAACGATGCCATTGTAGAAGCGAGCCGACCTTGCAGTAATCTTAGGCCTGGTGCTCAACCTTCTTGAAATGCAGATGTCGTCAAGCAAAATGTTATAACGTTCGCTACATTGCCATTACCGCTGGAACCTGCTTTTAGAGCGAAAAAAAGCGATTGTATTTACAGGTCGATGAGAAAAAAATTATAAAGAAGAAAACGACGAGCTTTAAACAAGACAACAAATTTAAAACATCTCAGGTCTTAGAACTGAAGCCAAGTTTAGGATGCACTCGTCATCTGGTACTTATATTTCCATCTTGCTCCACTGCTATGTTCATCAGCGGTGCGGTAATACCTATCTATAAAGGAGTAGACGCCGACCCGGACAATCGCAGTAGGCTACTTACAATGGCAGTAATATCAGCGATGAACAAAAGGGGAAGTGACCGATGCAACCTACCAACCCCAATCAATTTACAGAAAAAGCCTGGGAAGCGATCGTTCGAATTCCTGAGATCGTTAAACAAGGTCAGCAACAGCAGATTGAAAGTGAGCATTTAATGAAAGCCCTTTTAGAGCAAGAAGGGCTAGCCAGCAGTATTTTTACAAAAGCAAATATTCCGGTTCAACGACTGCGGGACCGTACTGACGAGTTTATTCAGCGTCAACCCAAGCTTTCAAGCCCCAGCGCTTCTGTTTACTTGGGTCGTAGCTTGGATGCCCTTCTAGACCGCGCAGAGGGTTATCGGAAGCAGTACGAAGATGAGTTTATCTCTATTGAACATTTAGTCCTGGCCTATGCCAAGGACGACCGTTTTGGTAAGGCGTTATTGCAGGAATTTGGATTAGACGAACCTAAACTAAAAGCAGTGATCGATCAAATTCGTGGCAGCCAGAAAGTGACGGATCAAAACCCGGAAGGTAAGTACGAATCTTTAGAAAAGTATGGCCGTGACCTGACGCTGTTAGCCCGTCAAGGCAAGCTCGACCCAGTGATTGGGCGGGATGATGAGATTCGTCGCACGATTCAAATTCTCTCCCGTCGTACTAAGAACAACCCAGTACTGATTGGGGAACCAGGCGTTGGCAAAACGGCGATC
>CADCTM010000460.1:0-1670 GCA_902805485.1 uncultured Coleofasciculus sp.
TATTACGGCTATGAAAATATAGTCCCGATCTGCGGAAAAGCCGGTTTTGGCTTTGTGGAAAATCCCCACTGTTTTCATAAGGAAAATCCTCCCGGTAGTAAAGACCGATTGACATTACAAATAGAATTTGCAACAAAAATATAGTAATAGCGGTAACGAGTCTTCTTCCAGGGGCGAACAAGCACCAGCATTTGCTCAAATAAGCAGTTTTTAGCTAATAAAATTCAAATGCCAATGTTTCGCCCTTAGTTAACGAGTAATTGACTGCTGAAATTGCTTGACAACCCGATCTAACCCTACTGAACGCGAAGCTTTAAATAATAAGCGATCGCCTGGTTGCACTAATTCCTCTAAACGTTTTACCAAATCCTCATAGCCAGAAAAGCACTCCGCCGACAAGGTATCCGCACCAAGTGCGATCGCTTTTGCTTCCGGGTCATCGACTAAAATCAACAAAGCATCCAAATTAAGTTGCTGTGCCATCTTTCCGACTTGCTGATGAAATTCGGGCGATCGATCTCCCAATTCCTTCATCGTCCCCAATACCGCAATATGCCGACCTCCAGGTGTCCCCGCCAAAAGCTGTAGTGCCGCGAGCATCGATTCAAGCCCAGCATTGTAGGTTTCATCAAGAATTACAATATCGTTGGGCAGATCGTAGCGCTGCGACCGACCAGAAGGCAGTTCGACGGCTAAACCCTTAGTAAGCAGCGTCCAGTCAACCTGAAGCAGTTTCGCGACAGCAAGCGCCCCCAGATAATTTAAGGCGTTGTGGCGTCCGGCGAGGGGAAGAGGAAGCTGTATTCCTTCAACTTCAAGGGTTTGGGGATTAATTATCGTCCCTTGTAAATCACCACCTTCCAACCCATATGTCAAGGTTTTTCCCTGCCAAACCGTAGCGGCTGTGTCGATTAATCGTTGATCATCATGATTAAGAACCGCCACACTCGTTGTCGGCATTTGGGTGAGTAACTCACACTTAGCGTTTGCGATCGCTTGTTCAGAACCTAATAAACCGATATGAGCGGTGCCCACATTTGTAATTACACTCACTGTGGGACGCGCTATTTGCGTTAACTCAGCAATTTGCCCCGGACCGCGCATCGCCATTTCAATCACAGCGTAATCGTGTTCTGGACCTAATTCCAGCAACGTTTTCGGTACACCAATTTCATTGTTATAATTCGCCTGAGTTTTGAGGACGTTTCCGCTTGTTGACAAAACTGCCGCAATTAACTCTTTTGTCGTGGTTTTTCCCACCGAACCAGTTACGGCAATGATTGGGATTTCAAATTGGTCGCGCCACCAACGCGCAATTTGCTGATAGGCAAGTAAGGTGTCTTCGACTTGCAGTTGTGGTAAGCCGTTGAGCTGGGTTGCGGCACGACGGTCAGTAATTACTGCGATCGCTCCTTTTTCGACAGCCGCTTCGGCAAAGTGATGCCCATCAAAATTTTCTCCCCGCAGTGCTAAGAATAGATGACCGGGTTTGAGACTGCGGGTATCCGTGGTAATCCTGGTGAAACGTGTTGAAGTCGTTTCGAGCGATATATTTAGCGGGGTTGCCGCTAAAATATCAACTAATTGTGTTATTGAAAGCTGACAAGGCATAAGTTGATCTGCACAAATTTGACAAAAGTATGCTTTGCTGGAGTAAGGTTTTTCGTTCC
>CADCTM010000460.1:1680-10714 GCA_902805485.1 uncultured Coleofasciculus sp.
TCACTGATCTTCATTGATGAGCTACTGACAAGCCGATAAGTTTACTGAATCTTTACAAGATTGCAGTATAATTGCCGGTCTCAATAAAGAGTGAATCGAGATATGCTTATTATCCGGGTAGCTTATCATTAGTTTAGGAGATTATATAAGCATACCTGTTTAAACCAGGTATTCAATTGTCCTTATTTTGGGTATTTTGTGTCTACTAAAAGGGCAAGTCAAGTTCAAAACTTATTTTTTTTGACAAAAGTGCTATTGATTAGCCCTAGCGTTTGCACGTAGGAGGGCTTACTAAAGTGACTACTTGGACAGACTCTGGCATTAGACAAACTAGCTTAGAAGAGCAGCAACTGTACGATCACTTACTGTATTGCGTACAGGTAGAGTCTGCTAGCCAACTGATTGAGCGGTTCCAACGCCTTTTTTTGGACGGCGCGAGATATGTAGATCCGCAAATTTGGTTAGCTTTAGAAAAGGTGGCGATGGACAAGCGAGCTGAACAAGAGTTCAAGTTTGTCCTCAACCGTTGTTGCCACATTTTAATTAATCGCTGGCAGTTGCAACCGCATTTGCAAGGGTCAATCCAAGAGTTAGTAGGATTATTTGAAAATCCCCCTGATCCAATGAAGGTTCAGTCGCGTGGGGCAAGGCGTCTGCGGCAGTTAGTTCAGCTTTTCACCGAAACCGAGCAATATGTGACGTTGCAAAGGTTGTCGCGAGTAATGAGTGAATCTTCAGAATCCAATGGTTCTCGGCAAGTAGGAACCCTGATTCAGCGGTATCCCTATTTATACGAGCATTGCCTTTTGAGCGAAGATAGCAGTTATGAGCATCAGCAGACTGTCAGGCAAATTCAATCGCGGGTGCAACGACGTATGGAGTTTGATTTGTCTCAATACGTCACGTATCAGGTACGACGCGCCCAAGCGATGCGATCGCCTTTGCCAGAGGTACAGGAACGAATTATTCACCCAGTCAGGAATCCGACACTATTGAGCGATCGCGAATTAGGAATTGCCCTCAAGCAGTTTGTCGGTAAAGTACAAGGTCCTCACACCTACCGAGACGTTGCTCAAAGCTTCCAAACCCATACCAAACAGACCGCTTCCTACAAAGAATTTAAGAATGATTTGTACGAGTATCTGATCGCTTCAATTGACCCCGCTTACGGGAAACGTCAGTTTAATGAGCGCTTGTACACTCTTCTCAAAAACACCCTACCTCATAGCGAAGCCCAAAAACCTACTGAGTTTCTAATTGTACGCACCTGTAGTCAGTTGTTGAATTTTTTAGTGGTAGAAAGTCCTCAACGACCCAACCACTTTACCTTTGTCGATTTGATTACCAACTTAGGAGCAACCCTCACTACAGGATTATTGCTCAAAATTGTGCTGCTGTGTCGCAAAGTCAAGCCTTATTTGGAAAAACGATTTTCCATTTTGTTTAATCACTACGAGTCTTCAACAAGAGACGGCGTACCTTGGTTAGTTACATCTTTGGAAAACTTGAATATTGCCTTTAGTGTTCACTTTGGAGCAGCAGACCTTTCTTGTCTTAATCAGATTATGTAAGTTAGTCATTGGTCATTAACTGCTGGACAACGGACTAAGAACTAATCTCTACAGTGCGACTGTTGTAGAGACTCATCGCCTTTTCCACCCCCTGCTTAAGACTATATTCAACGGCGTCAACCACTAGTTGAAGCACCTCAGCCATCAACTGAGTTTCTTGTGGCGAAAATTTTCCGAGTACGTGGGAAATACTGTCCTTATCCCCGCCAGACTTGCCGATGCCGATCCGTAGACGTGGGAAGTTTTGAGTACCCAAATGAGCGATCGCCGATTTCATCCCATTATGTCCTCCCGCCGAACCAGAAAGACGTAGCCGCAGACGCCCTACGGGTAAATCCATATCGTCATAAATAATCAGCACCGACTCTGGGGGCAGTTTATACCAATCCGTTGCCGCACGAATGGCTTGTCCAGAACGATTCATATAGGTAAGTGGCTTGAGCAAGCGCAGCTTATTTCCAGCAGCAGAGCCTTCTCCATACAATGCCTGGAAGCGGCGATTTTCGCTCAACGAAATTTGCGAGCGATGAGCCAACGCATCAACGGCTTCAAAACCAATATTGTGCCGCGTTTTATCGTATTTGGGTTCTGGATTCCCCAAACCCACAATTAGCTGGGGAATTACCTTTGGTGGTGAGTTTTCTTGTGTCATAACCTTTCCATTCTCGTTGGGGCTGATGCGGCTCTCAGCCGACTGGGAATAGAGGAGTCGAACCTGGAACATCGCCAAAGATCCTCCTCATTTCTTGCCCCTAGCCCCTAGCCCCTAGCCCGAATCCCTTCCTCAGGCAGGATACTGAAACAAGGATTCGAGATATACACGAGCGCAGGCACGATAGCTCTGGCTTGCTTCTGGTGTCTTACTATTTCCATTTTGAAGCAAAAACAGAGACAGCGCAGCCGCAAATACCCGGTCTTGATCCCAAGTAGGATGGGTTTCCAGGTAGGACTTCAACGAATCATGCAAATCTTCCGGAATTTCTGCCAGGATGCTAACCGTTGCGTTCATCATAATTGACCTCTCGTTTCATGGCGTATTGGGACAAGACAACCTTGCTTTCAGCATTTTTTGCTTGAAAACGACTTGACAACGAAAAGCGTGCGACCAATAAGCTTGGAAATAGCACCCACTTCTACTGCCGCTCTTGCTTTTCTCAAATCAATATTTTTAGGGGCTGGTCGCACCATTGTCGGCTGAGATGGGGTGGGGTTGTCAATGCTGCGAAATATTACAAGCTGGCTTAAACCCAAACAACCTTTACGAAATAATCAGTATTTGAAGGTGATTTCTGTTACACATCTTCATAAAAACTCAGTCCATCTCAGCCACTAGATACCCAGTTGGGAAAATCTTCGTAAAGCGGGGAGACCCGATCCCGCCGTTCTTACCTGTGGAAAACTAGGGGAAAACTGGGGAAAAGATTCCAGGCTTGTGTGGAAACGCTGGGGAATCTTTGGGGGAAAACCCCGGAGAAAGATAAGAATTGCAAACAGTTTTGCCCAGGCTAGTGTCTAGAGGCTAGGGAGTAGATGGGGAGGGAAAACTAGGGAATCGGAGCGAGGGAGAAGGATTGTCACTCTACCAAAAGTTACAGCTCCCCCCTAGCCCCTCATCCCAAAAGCCCTTCCTCTGTTGCTCAAGCGACTGAGTGAGCATCAACGGTGAGGGTGTGACCCAAAACGGTAAAGACCTGACGTTGCTCAAATAACTCAACCAAGTCGCTGTTAATTTTGTTTTTGGCAGCTTCTTGGCGCAGGATTCTAATCGCAGTATCTACAGGTAGGCGACGCTTATAAGGGCGATCGCTTGCCGTCAGAGCATCATAAATATCCACAATCGTGAGCATTTGCGTTTGAATCGGAATTTCTGCCTGATTTAAGCCCAGGGGGTAGCCACTACCATCCAGCTTTTCATGATGCCCGTAGGCAATAGCCGGGACGCCTTTGAGATGCTTCGTCCAAGGAATCCGCTCCAAGAAATGGTAAGTGTGCGTAACGTGGGATTCAATGATTGAGCGCTCTTGGGCAGTTAGATTGCCTCTAGGAACCAATAACTGAGCCATCTCAGCTTCTGAAATCAAGGGTTTGGTGAGACCATCTATATCTCGATAGGTATATTCAGACAAGACTGATAGTTGAGCCGCCGTTTCTTCAGAAAAAGCGTGAAAATCTCTTGTTAATATGACATCTGGCTCATTCAGTTCTTGTAAAAATTCCCAGTAGTGATTGAGGGTTTCAATAGTTTGAGTAAGTTGCTTATCGAATTTTTCCAAACTTTGGCAGTGGGAACAGCTATTCGAGTCGTCGTCATGATGCTTGTGACTGGGATGCTCGATTAAGTATCTGAACTTAGTTTGAGCGCATTCCATTTCCTGGGTACGCTGTGCCAGCGCAAAGCGGTGACGAATCACCTCCAGTTGTTCCGGATAGAGTTTTTTACGCTTGCCTAAAAGCGCCTCAGGGGTTCCCACTTTGCCAAAGTCGTGCAACAAGGCGGCATAACGCACTTCTTGAATTTGACGAGCGCTAAAATAAATCCCTCGCAAAGGTCCTGTGGCGATCGCATTTGCCTCTTCTGTCAGCCGCACCGTGAGGTCAGCGACTCGTTCCGAGTGACCCGAAGTTGTCGGATCTCGCGCCTCAATTATTTGCACAGAGGCTCTTACAAACCCTTCAAATAGATTTTCAATACTTTGTTGTAGCTGATTGCGCTCAATTGAAATTGCTGCTTGGGACGCAAGACTCTGCACAATGCGTTCTTCCCACTCTGTATAAGGTTGGGTGACCTCCTGTGCATTCTCCGCTGTGAAAACCACATCCGCTTTCACCTTGCGATTAATCAGTTGCAGCACCCCAATAACTTCCCCATCCTGGTCTTGCATCGGCAGCACCAACACAGAACAAGTGCGGTAAGGCATTGACGTGTCAAAACTGCGATCAAGCTCGTACGGGACACCTGGGGGCAAATTATAAGCGTCCGGTAAATTTAAACTTTCACCCGTCAACGCCACATAACCGGCAAGACTTTTTTGAGTCAGAGGCACAGCAAATTCCTGAAAGGTATCGCTTGGAATTGAATCATTCTGAGCGACCTTGAAGAGCAACTTAGACTCCGCATCACTCCGGTCGAGCAGATAAACGCTCCCGGCGTCACTACAAGTAATTTCTCTACTCTTAGATAAAATTAGCTGTAGTAATTCCGCTAAATCATTGCTGCTCGAAAGTGCGGTTCCAATTGCCAAAAGCTGTTCAATCAGGTCAACCCTTTGAGCTGAAGCTTCTAAAAGTTCTTTGCTTTCGAGGGTAACTATCGGGGATAGGGAAACTGTCATGAGTGTTGGATGGGTAAATCACAATGCATGTGGACTCATTGCTGGTCAGAGCGGCTTAACTAGGAAGTCCTTAAACGACTCGTTTATGAGCGTTGGGTTGATCCACAGTTGAAGCTAGCGTTACGCTCACTAAACTCTAAGTAGATTCACCCGAAATAGTAAAATAATCATCTATGTTACTATTGTTAACGCTTAGGTAACTCTGAGGGGAAATTTTCGGAAAATTTGATGAATACTTTACAAAACTGAAGTGATTACGCCTTGCCAATCGGCTGCTTTCGGCTGAATTATTTTCAGTTTTTCAGGGGAAATACGGGTCTTGGTGAGGCAAAAGAAAAGTCATCCGACCTTGAGACTTAAGTTTATGGCAACAGTGCGCTAGAAAAACCCACTAAAAGAAACGCGGCATAAAACCCAGCTTCAATTTGGGGTGAGATTTCCAAAATCAATGCGGAATTCTTGAGCTGCCTAGACCCGGCAATACGCTTAGATGATAATTTGACACCCTGACTATTGCCATTTGTTTTCGCGGCTGCCTAATCAAAACCCCTTTAAAGTGATTATTGGTCATGCTCTCCACTATATTAATTGTGTGAGTAATCGCTTCTGTAAAAAGATCTGAGTATCTCCAATCTGGTTAATTATCCATAATTCACGATCGCCACTGCCCAGCAAGAGAAATTCTTCAACCCTTTGATATAAATCGCGTTGCGTGAGCAAAACGTACAGCTAATTTGGAATTGGGTCAACATTAGGTCAGAGGGCGGGTAGGCTAGATATCGAGCAGTCTACTTAAGCCGATGGAGTTTTGGGGTTTTTCAGTTGTTGAAATAAGACATAAACCGATACACAAACTAAACCCAGTGTGACCACCCCAAAGACAGTAGTGGCAAGAGTACTCACACCCACAACCAGAGTACGGACGGCAATGGAAATCCTGATTGCCGTTGGGTTAGCAGAAGCAAGCGGTTTACTGGCAAAATTTTGAGCAATTGAAGCAGTGAGGAAATAAAGAGCGATCGCAAATCCGCCAGAAATCGCTGCACCACTGATGCTGTTAAAGAAGCTTGGCAGGGTTTCTTGCGTTTTAGTTGGCTCAATATCTTCGTTGGGTGAGGGAGTCGGATTCGTCATTAGGATAAAATTGCTCTGAGTTCCAAGAAAATTAAGGGTTTCAATTCACAGCCGAAACTACTTGAATCCCGCGATTTGAGAACTTTGTTACCCAAAATTCCACATCAGGATCACGAATCATTGCCTTGACTTGTTGTTGCATTTCATTAGCGTGAGCTTGTGACGTTGCCAGGGCAAAAATAGTTGGTCCCGACCCAGACATCATCGTTCCCAAAGCCCCACAGCTCTCGAAGGCTTCCCGCAGTTGGGATACTGGGGGGGTTGTGGGTAGCACCACTTTCTCTAAATCATTGTGGAGTCGTTGAGCAATTTGCGCGTGATTCTTGTTGATAATTGCCTGAACTATTGGGCCAGAATGCATTCGTTCGGCGCGAGATTTCAAAGTTTTGGCATCCTGGACGTAGGAATGACCAAACTCTGCCCGATAAGCTTGGTAAGCCCAAGGTGTAGAAATCATCAAGTTACGGTCTTTTGCTAACACTACATAAAGAGAATCCAGACTGGGTAAAGATGATAACTGTTCGCCGCGTCCTGTCGCCAAGGCTGTACCGCCTCCCAAACAAAATGGCACATCAGAGCCAAGTTTTGCCGCTAAGTCTTGTAATTCCGGTTGGGTAAGTCCCAATTGCCACATCATATCAATTCCGACCAAAATCGCTGCCGCATTTGTTGAACCACCAGCTAACCCAGCAGCTACGGGAATATTCTTTTGAATTGAAATTTCCACCCCACCGAACCGTGCATAAACATCAGGAAACTGTTCTACCATCAATTCTGCGGCACGATACGCCAGGTTGCTTTGGTCTTGGGGGACTTGGGGATGATCGCAGTGGATGCGAATTGCGTCAGTGCCAATTGGACGTAAGTCAATTTTGTCCGCTAAGTCGATGCTTTGGAGAATCATCACAAGTTCGTGATAACCATCGGGGCGATCGCCTAAAATTTCCAAATACAGATTGATTTTAGCGGGGGCAATTAATGAATAGGAGCGCATTTTTAAGGATTAGGGGTTAGGGATTAAGGGCACTTCATTACTCATAAGACAGGGTATTACTTAAAGCAACCCACTGTTGCACGCTCAAGTCTTCGGCACGAGATTGGGGGTTTACTTCTAATTGTTCCAGCAAGAGGCACAAGCGATCGCTTTCTACCATCGATTTCAAATTATTTTTCAACATTTTCCGCTTGCTGGAAAATCCGAGTTTTACTATTGTCTCTAAATATTTGGTGTCCTTCGCTTGGGGTTCCACAATTCGAGGACGCAACCGCACAACAGCAGAATCTACCTTCGGTGGCGGCGAGAAGGCACTAGCCGGCACATCACAGATAAATTCACACTCTGCCAAGTACTGCACCCGGACTGATAACGCTCCAAAGGCTCTAGAACAGGGTTTTGCATATAATCGTTCAGCGACTTCTTTTTGCACGAGCAATACGATTAAATCAAAAGGGCTGAGGTTAGGCTGGGAAATTGTACCCAGCAGCTTCTCGATAATTGGACCAGTGATATTGTAGGGGATGTTGGCAACAACTTTATTTGGCTTTTTAAAGGTGGGAAATGACGCGAGGTTTGTCTCTAAGTCAAGGGTGAGGAAGTCGCCTTGTAGTAGGAGGAAGTTCTCAATTGAGCCAAGTTTTTTAACTAAAAGTTCGCACAAATCGCGGTCAATTTCAACGGCAACCAGTGACTGCACTGTGGACAATAATTGGCGGGTGAGAATGCCTGTCCCTGGACCAATTTCAAGCAAGCGATCGCTTGGTTGCAATGAAGCCGCCGCAACGATTTTGTTGAGTGCCTTCTCACTACGCAGCCAATGTTGAGCAAATTGTTTACGGGCTTTTGGGGTCACGCCATTACATCAGCTTGAAGCTAAAAAATTTACAATTAAAGTAGGGGAGAGAAGGCGAGGCTGTTCAAGCTTCGCACGACTATTGCATTATGACTAAAGAAAAAGACATCTACAACACTAACGCTCTAGGAGATATTTTGACGGATCTGGACGCCAGCCCCCTTTCAACAAAACAACTGCGGCAAAAGGTTGCAGAAGCGATCGCTTTCCTTGAATCTCAAGGTATCAGGGATTGGGAAATTCTGGAAGCCTGGAGCGATTTAATGTGGAAAGCGGGGAATCGAGAGGCGACTAAGGCACTGGAGAAAGCGGCACAGGAAGTTAAAAAGTGCGATAGCGTTGCAGGGCGCTAGACAGCGCTGTGCGCTGCCGACAAGGACAGCACGCTCGTAACTTTACGGGAATTTGCCGCAACTGAGGGCGAATTTGCAACTCAAAAGCTTTTTGGGAAATTGTTCGTTCGTCCTTGGGTTTGAGATTGATGTAGAGAGTAAGGGCATTAATTTTTTCCTCACTTTGTACTGCCACCACGCTGGATTTGTTCACAACAAATCGGTGGCTTGTCGTGCAGCCCTGTCGGTATCATCCAAAGTAGAACCAGGAGGCAATTCTAGGGAAACGGAGGAAAGTTCGGTATCACTCTCGCCAAACAAACCGACAGGGATATGGGGAACCAGCAACAAACTGCCGATCAAGAAGACAATAGCGCGATCGCTATTGCAATCACTCGATGCTTTGACGCCCAAGGCAACAAGGGGCGATACTGATCAGAAAGTTGGTCTTTATTTTAAATTCTCCTGACCGTGGTCTTTATCCTTCATTAGGTACGCTCTTCAGCAAGATGCGTTCTCGTAATATCAATAATAATTTTGCCGTCAAAATCGGGAATCGGGGCGGCGCATTTAATTAACCGCACTTGGACTTGCTGCACCCGGTCTAATTTTAAGATTGCCTGTGCGATCGCATTTGCCAACTTTTCCACCAAGGCAAATTTCGCGGTTTTGACCAACTGCTTCACCGTTTCAATCGCTCGCCGATAATCCAACGTATCACTAATTTCGTCACTTTCCCCCGCCGCAGCTAAATCTAACCATAAAGTTAGGTCAACCTCAAACCATTGTCCTAATACTTGTTCTTCCGGCAAATA
>CADCTM010000461.1 GCA_902805485.1 uncultured Coleofasciculus sp.
ATCGGGCAGTTTTTTGAGAAAAATCAAATTACCGACGCCGAAAAGAAACTCGCTTGGCTCAAGCAGCAGCGCATGACAGAGGCGCAACTAGAAGCCTTAGCGATGCGGGGACTGTTGATTGAAAAATTTAAACTCGCCACCTGGGGGAACAAGTTAGAATCCTATTTTCTTGGACGGAAGGGACAATTAGACCGAGCGATTTACTCCTTAATTCGGACACAAGATGCCGGAATTGCCCAAGAACTTTATTTCCGCATCCAGGAAGGAGAACAATCATTTGCCGATTTAGCACGGCAGTATTCCCAAGGTTCAGAGGCGCAAACTGGCGGAATGATTGGACCTGTCGAGTTAAGTGTCCCTCACCCCCTACTTTCCCAAATGCTGCGTTTAAGTCAACCGGGACAACTGTTGCCGCCAACACGTTTGGAAGACTGGTTTTTAATTGTCCGCTTAGAGAAGTTTATTCCCGCCCAACTCGACGGCGCAATGCGTCAGCGACTACTTAATGAGTGTTTTACAACCTGGTGTCTGGAGCAACTCAAACAGCAATTAGCTGCCCAGTAGCGGTGGATAATTCAATGCCAGATCGTGACGATTCCTAAAGGCATCCTCGTTCTCAATTAACCCAAAGGGAAGATTTTTGCCAAAAAACATATCGCCCCAAACGCTTTACTCAAGATTAATCACAATTAAATCAAAACAAAACTTATTTATCCTAAATTGAAAAAGCCAAGTTGTGCATAGTTCTCCAGGATGACATATACAACGACAATTCAGGAATTTCTAGCAGGCATCTATCCCTTCGATCAGTTGTCATCAGGGGCACGCTCCAAGTTGTCAAGCCAATGTCAGCTACTACGCTATCGTATGGGACAGGCGATAGTTGTCCGGGAGAAGATGCCCCCCCACGTCGCGATCCTCTTTCAAGGGCAAGCGCGTCTTTTGAGTTACGATCCTCGCCGCAATGTACCAGTAACACTGAAGTTGCTGCAACCGGGAGAAATCTTGGGTTGGGTGGGTTTGGTGAGGGGAATACCCTGTGAAACAGCGATCGCTTCTACAGAAACAGTTTGCCTGATCCTCAACGCCGCCGACTTCTTAACCCTGATGAACGAGGAAGATGTGATCGCCACCGCTTTGCGATCGCGTTGTGCCTTAGTAGAAGTTTTCGACCTCTTGGGAGCAGAACTAGAGCGCCGCGCCGAGGTGGAGAGTAACCTCAAAGAACTAGCTCTCTTAGCTTGGTCAAACGCCGTAATCTATAATTTGCAAGGCGGGAGGCAGATGTCAAGCCAACTTGACATAAATCGAGTTTGGTTTGTCAGTGGCGGCGCAAGAGCAAATCAACCCGTAGGCACTTGTCTTGATAATGACGCCGTTGCCAAACTAGAAGTTATGAGTGCGGGTGCAACTCGCTTAGTCGGCATTCCCACCTCGCTGCTTGATTTTGCTAACCCAGCAGTGAGCGAAGGAGCGGCAGTTACTTCTGACAATGTTGTCGAAATTCCCTACGCACCCGAACAACTGGGCGATGGTTCAGGAAGCTCCCTGGAAAATGAGCAAACTACGCCCAAAAAATATCCCTTTTTTAGGGCTAGAGGTGCGGTTGATGGGACTTTAGCGTGTTTTCAGATGCTCAGTCAGCATTTAAATATGCCCTTCCGTCGAGATTCAGTACGCCGTGTTCTTGTCAACCAGCAATCTCGTAGTGGCAACTTGTCCCTGCAAAACTGCGGTGCGGTTGCGGAAATGAGCGGTTTGAGTGCCCAACTCGTCAACGTACCGGCGGTGGCAGTGAGCCGCTTGCCAACTCCGGCGATGCTTTACTGGCAAGAACGTTGTGCAATTTTGTATGAAACGAGCGATCGCCTTTTAGTACTAGCGGCACCCGAAATTGGACTTCTGCGCCTCAAACCCGCTCAATTTATTGAAAATTGGGGTGAAGACGGGCAAGTACTACTACTCAAACCGACCAAAGACACCCCTCAACAACGCTTTGGGTTGAGCTGGTTTGTACCTTCCCTGATCCGCTACCGCCGGGTTTTAATTGAAGTTTTAATTGCTTCTTTTTTTGTACAACTGTTTGGTTTAGTTAATCCGTTGATGATTCAGGTAATCATCGATAAAGTTATCGTTCAAAATAGTATTGATACTCTCAATGTTTTGGGAGTGTTACTTGTAGGAGTAGCGATATTTGAGGCAATTTTAACCAGCCTCCGTACCTATTTATTTGTCGATACCACGAACCGCATAGATATGGCGCTCGGTTCAGAAATTATTGACCATTTATTACGCTTACCATTACGTTATTTTGAACGCCGACCTGTTGGTGAGTTATCGACCCGGATTAATGAGCTGGAAAATATCCGTCAATTTCTCACCGGTACAGCATTAACTGTTGTATTAGATGCCATCTTTTCGGTTGTCTATATTGTCGTAATGTTCATTTATAGCTGGCTGCTGACGCTGGTAACATTAGCAGTAATTCCTTTATTTATTTTACTCACTATTATCGTTTCTCCGATTGTACGACGCCAGCTACGGGCGAAGGCAGAACGTCAGGCAGAAACTCAATCTTATTTAGTTGAAGTATTATCGGGAATTTCCACTGTTAAAGCGCAAAATATCGAATTACGCGCACGTTGGCGCTGGCAAGAACGTTATGGGCGCTATGTGAGCGAGGGATTTAATAATGTTTTGACTTCCACGGCGGCGGGGAGTGCCAGTAATTTTTTAAATAAGCTTTCTGCCTTATTAGTGCTTTGGGTAGGCGCTTATTTAGTTTTAGACCAACAATTAACATTGGGACAATTAATTGCCTTCCGGATTATTTCTGGTTACGTCACAGGTCCCTTGCTCAGGTTAGCTCAAATTTGGCAAAACTTTCAGGCAACTGCCTTATCTTTGGAACGCTTAAGTGACATCGTAGATTCGCAACAAGAAGCCAGTGAATCTGACCGTACTAATATTCCTTTGCCCTCACTTCAGGGAAGGGTTGAATATGAAAATGTATCGTTTCGCTTTGCAGCGAGTGGTCCGCTTCAGTTAAGCAATATCAACTTAGAAATTCCAGAAGGCACATTTGTAGGTATTGTTGGGCAAAGTGGTTCTGGCAAAAGTACTTTAACCAAGCTATTAGCGCGACTATATGAGCCAGATGCGGGTCGAATTATTGTCGATGGTTACGATATTAGTAAGGTTGAATTGTATTCGCTCAGACGTCAAATTGGGATTGTTCCTCAGGAAACTTTGTTATTTGATGGTACGGTGCAGGAAAATATTGCCCTTACCAACCCTGATGCAAGTTCGGAGGAAATTATTGAGGCGGCAAAAATTGCGGCGGCACATGAGTTTATTATGGGTTTGCCGATGGGTTATAACACTCGTGTGGGAGAACGAGGTTCGGCGCTATCGGGGGGACAAAGGCAGCGAATTGCGATCGCCCGGACGGTTCTACACTCACCCCATTTGTTAATTTTAGATGAAGCGACAAGTGCCTTGGATTATGATGCAGAACGACAGGTGTGTTTAAATCTAGCTCAATCCTTTCAAGGACGTACTGTCTTGTTCATTACCCATCGCCTCACGACAATTCGTAACGCTGACATGATTGTAATGATGGATAAAGGCGCGATAGTAGAACAGGGTACTCACGAAGAATTGATGACTCAGAAAGGTCGCTACTATTGCCTTTACCTGCAACAAGAAGCAGCAACTTGAGAAATCACCGATTAGGATAGGGAAGATGCCGTCGCCATATTGTTCACCCTTTCCCATTCTTACCTAGCTGCATCAACCGAGTGTTATGAACCAACAAAATGGATCGAAGTCAAATCAACCAACTGCAATTACATCACCATCTATTCCCCATCAGGTAGCAACGTCGCAGCGTAATCTTTCCCAGACTAACCAGTTAAGTATTAGCAGAAATTTTGACCAATCGGTTATTCTTAGACAATCTAATCGTTGGTCGCGGGCAATTCTTTGGACGATTATGGGTGTTACAACCTTTGGAATTATTTGGGCAAGTGTTGCCCAAATCGATCAAGCGGTTCCTGCCCAAGGTAAATTAGAGCCAGAAGGGACTGTGAAAGAAGTCAAAGCGCCTGCAACGGGAGTTGTTCAAGAAATTCTTGTCAAAGATGGGCAGCGCGTTCAACAAGGCGATGTTCTTGTTAGACTCGATCCAACTGTTGCGAAAGCACAACTTGCTTCTTTGAGTAAGGTTCGTGAAAGTTTAATTAAAGAGAATCAATTTTATCGTTCAGCTTTCAATAATCCGTCTTTAACAGTTACAGAACCCAATTTTTCCCAATTTCAACTTCCCGAAGCGATAATTTCTCTTACGAAAAGTCGAAGAACTTTGGTTGCAGAAAATCAACTGTATCGCGCTCAACTTTCCGGGGACTTACCAGGAACTAATCTCAATCCCGAACAACAGGCACGATTACGAATTATCACAACCGAATTCAATTCTCGTGTTGCTGCTAATGAGTTGGAAGTTGGACAACTCCAGAGGCAACTTGAACAAAATAAAGTGCAACTAGCTAATGCCAAAAGCCGATTAACAGTAGAACAAAAAATTGCTGACGATTTGGAATCTTTAAGCCGAGAGGGAGGATTTGCGAAAATTCAGGCGAGTAAGCAACAGCAAGAGGCAAAAACTCGCAAAGCGGAACTTGACCAGCTAGTACAGGAACAGGAACGCTTATTATTGAAAATTGGGCAAGCCCAGCAACAGCTAAAAAATACCGTAGCACTTTCTCAAAAAGATTTGTTGACTCAGATGGCGACAAATGAGAAACAAATTGCCGAAATCGATAGTCAATTGAACAAGGTCATCATTGAAAATGAGAAAAAGGTTGCCGAAATTGATGGTCAACTGAGTCAAACTACTCAAAACTTAAACTATCAAGAAGTAAAAGCGCCTGTAGCTGGTACTGTCTTTGAGTTAAAACCATCTGCGGCTGGCTTTGTTATTAATACAACAGAGCCACTGCTTAAAATTGTTCCCGATGATAGCTTAGTTGCCAAGGTATATCTTACCAATAAAGATATTGGTTTTGTGAAAAACGGAATGCCTGTTGATGTTAGGATTGATTCGTTTCCCTATAGTGAGTTTGGCGATGTAAAAGGTAAGTTATCTTGGATTGGTTCGGATGCACTACCCCCTGAGCAAATTCGCCCTTTCTATAGTTTCCCGGCAAAGGTTAGACTAGATAAACAGTCGCTTGTTATTAATGGGCGAACAGTAGTCCTGCAATCAGGCATGTCAATCAGTACCAACATTCGGGTGCGCCAACGCACGGTAATGAGCATTTTTACGGACTTATTTACAGAAAAAACTGACAGTTTGAAAACTGTTCGTTAAACGGCATTTATGACAATTAATCAGGCTATTTACTACCCTTGTTTTCTATTGAGAAGTAGGTTAATCGCATGATGGAAACTGTTAAGATTTTAAACGTAGAGATTGACAATCTTTCCGAGGCTGAGGTACTAGAAAAGCTAGACGATGGTGTTGTCTTTACGCCCAATGTCGATCACATTCTCTTGCTGCACAATGACCCAGATTTTGCTGAGGTTTACGAAAAAGCTGATTATAAATTATGTGATAGCAAAATCCTTTACTTTGTCTCACGGTTTTTAGGAACACCGATCCGAGAAAAAATTTCCGGTTCTGATTTTTTCCCCGCCTTTTGTAACTATCACAAAGATAATGAGGCGATTAAAATCTTTCTCCTAGGAGCAAAAGAGGGAGTGGCGGTACAAGCTCAAGAAAAAATTAATACCAAAACAGGAAGACCGATTGTTGTTGGGGCGCACTCCCCTTCTTTTGGATTTGAAAAAAATGAACAAGAAAGCTTAGAAATTGTTGAAATTATTAACAACTCAGGTGCAAATGTCCTCGCTGTAGGAGTCGGCGCACCCAAACAAGAAAAGTGGATATACAAATATAAAGAGAAATTAGCAAATATCAAAATATTCCTAGCAATTGGGGCAACAATTGACTTTGAAGCCGGCAATAAAAAAAGATCGCCTAAATGGATGACTGAAAGCGGATTAGAATGGTTACACCGATTATTTTCTGAACCGAAGCGTCTTTGGAAAAGATACTTAATCGGGGGACCACTTTTCTGTTGGTTAATTATTAAACAGAAGCTCAAAGTTCCCAGCTTTATCAGTGTCCGCTTGCTGAAATCATTCCCTGACCTTTAAAAACTTTAAGGAATGGGCAGGGATGAGTAACGAAATTGTTTTTAATTCAATCTTTTCCATTCCTTAAGGGTGGCAGAAATTTGACTTAGCACTTGCTCATCCTAAACCGCCACCAGTAAAAGCAATCCGAAAATTAGCGCTAAACCTGCCAAAATAAAAGAACCCAGTCGATGAAAACTATTGACAACTGTACCGCTTTCGGTAACAAACTGAGTCAAATCGACCCAAGGAGCAACACCCCGACGAAACCAACCCGTGACGCTAACTTGCGTCCCTAGCAAATTCAAACCTGCTGAATTACCATTGCCGCTTCCGGACTTTGACTTTCCACGTCTTCTAATGAAACCCAGCGCGTTTTGTAGAGCCAACTCTGGGTTAAGTCCATGATCAAGGGAGAGAGGAAAAAGGCAGCGATGTTAAATATTAGGGTGAAAGATACCGCGATCGCTAATCCACTAGTTGGGTTGTCGCTACCGACAATAAACACCACCGCTAAAGACAACGCCAACACCATGCCAAATAGCAAGGAAATCGTCACCCCAGACGCCAGGGCGAGATTCCCCGCAACCCTGGAGAGAGTTAACTTCACTCCCCCTTGACGCGCCCGACTCGCTTTTTGGATGACGCCCACAAATGGTGCCTTTGTTTCGGGTGTCTCAATGCCAGTAAGAGATACAAGGAATTGCTTCGCCCAGTTGTTGACTTGGGAATTCTCATTTTTTGCCAACTCTTGAGCAATAGCGATCGCTTTTTCAGTTTCACCCGCAAGATGATAAGCTTTCACCAGTGCCATCTGCGCCTGAATGTAGTCCTTAGAACCGCGCTGTGTATAGTACTGACTAAAGTCCTTGAGGATTTGAACAGCATCGCGAGGACGCCTTTCTTTAAGGGCTTCTAATCCAGCTTGGAGTGACATCGGCATCTCCCTTAAGGACGAATAAGGTATGGGTCGATCAATGCTCATCCCTACAAGCCTCGTCACCCTATCTTCGTAAAAGTTTAAAAGTTAGTTGAGCCAGGAGAACATCTTCCGGAGTTGCTAATCGTTGTAATGTATCGACTCTAATCTAACGCCGCGATTATAAAAAGTGCCTCCGGAAAAGCGATCGCATATCGAGGAGACCTTATTGTTACCCATCACAGAAATCGAAAAACATAACAACGAATCTCAAGGCTGCCGACAAATCCCAAAAACCGAAGTGTAGCCATGCAGAAAAGTCCCACCGCCCACAGGACCAATCTCGCCATTACAGAAAAAGCCACCCAACTGAATATTTTTGAGGTAGCGCTGGAACAGCCCAGAATCGAAATCAGGTTGACCGTACAGCCCTTCTCCTCTCCCCAAACACGAAAACATCAAGCCACCCACCGCGTTCGTGTTAGACGCTTCTTCTTGATAGTGCTGAAGGAGTAATTCTAAATCTTCCTGGGAGGTTCGGGCATCGCGGAGATGAAATTGGATACGTTGCCCTGGACGGACGCGCCCACCAATAGCGATCGCTCCTACTCGTTGATCGACTCCCAGCAAATTCCGGATCAGAAAGTCTCCAGCACCCAGCTTCTGCTTAAACTCATCTCTGGCAATCCCCACAAATAGGGAATGCTGTGCCAACTGTCTGTCTTCCTCGCTCAAGCTTTGAATTAAATCTCGCAGCACTTCCAAAGGAGGACGTGACGTTGCCTGATCCGTTGTCATCTTACTGCCATCCTGCTGGGCGACTTCCAGCAAAATATTTTGTTCGCCCTTTGTCACTTGATACGTTTGACCAATCGGGCGGCAACCTTGCGCCACAATCGTTTCTAAAACAATATTTCCGCTCAAGGCGACCCCAACCGTACCTTCGCGGTAGAGTTCATAGTTACAAAACAAACCACTCTGGGCACTCATCGCACTCGCGCTTGCCAACCCTCCGACCTTACTCGACCCTGGATAAGCAAAATCTAGCCCTTGGAGAAGGTCACTAATTCCCGAAGAAAAAGGTTCAGCTAACAAAATAAACTGAGGCTCCTCCTGCGGAGAAACTCCCACCAATTCCACCCAGGCGGCGGGAGGACTGTCTAAATCTGGCAACCGATCAGGAGGAATGTAAAAAGCCTGGACATTAACATCAGGCAAATGAGCCACACTGAGACTAATCGCGGGTTTTCCCTCCAATTCTTGAGCGTTGCCCTGCTGATTCATGCCAATAATCCCGCTTCCACCACAACCAATCAAGACGGGTATTGACAACTGCTCCTTCAGTAAGGGCATCAGGCGAGAATACTCGCTTGCATAGGCAGAGGAAATAAAGACCAATCCTAAGTGAGGTTCAGCGGTCAAGGACTGTTGGACGCGCTCTACGACTTCCGCAACGGCGGCTTCCAAAGACGGACGGGTTGATAAGGCATTTGCCCACTGAATTGAATTAGCCATTGGTTTTGCTGAATTCCTCCCGATGGCGGTGTGGGTTGAGGCAGTTTGCAGACATTGAAACCTTTATAATAGCGCTGATTGAGCCAACTCTAAAAACGTTATGTTAAAGAGGAAAAAAACTTGCCCCGATCACTGTGTTTAAGATCAGCCCATATACAAAAACCATCAATTTTGCAAAGATATTTTCACATAAGTTAATATATAAATAGAGTATAGGTGTAGGCTAGCTAGTGGTAACTGAGAATTAGTCAAATCTTAAAAAAAAGGCTCAATTCGCTACCGCACAAGCTACTTTGCGATATTACTAGAATGTCGATAAAGTACTACCAGGCAAACGGGAATTCACGGATTGAATATCTAGGTAGCCGAACCTGTAGCATCAATCGATCAAACCTGGTTCAGGGCAACTTGAAAAGGTAGTATGATCTCAAGTCTCCTAATCTCTATAAAAGGAATGGGGACTGTCAAGAAACAGTTTCTGTACGGAAGCGTGCAGTAATCGGGAAAAGGAAAGCAATGAGCGATATACAAGAAAAAATCGAACAAGAACGTGAGCAAGCTCGCGCCGTGTGTGATGTGAAGGGCGGAGAATCTGGTGACTGTGCCGCCGCCTGGGATGTTGTTGAGGAACTACAAGCTGAGGCATCACATCAGCGGCAAAAAGGCAAACCGAAAAACTCCCTTGAGCGTTATTGCGACGATAACCCAGAAGCAGACGAATGCCGAATCTACGACGAGTAAATTGATCTGGCTTTACTCTAAGGTTTGCTTGTTTTGGGCAAATCAGTCAAAAAAATCCAAGCAGATGGAATATGCCTTATTAGGTTTCCATCTGCTTGTTTTTGAAGCGGAGGTTAAGTGATGCCACAAACCGCACCTAGGAATGACATCACTGCCATAACATAGATAAAGGTGATTTTGGCAAACTCGCAATGCAAGAGCAATTCCTTCGATCGCTAGTCTGGGCAGACTACCGATTAGCAGTTTTATTTACGGTGATCATCCCGTTAATTCTGCTCATTTGGGCTTTTGTCAAAAAAGCTGACTCGATAGTGCGCTTAATGATTATCTACTGGCGCGTTGCCAGTCTTCTGGCGATTACGGTGTATATTTTGATTGCCGAATGGCCTCTCGGTTTTGTCTCCGGTTGGGGAGGGAGAATTCTCATTCCCATTGCTCTCTGGTTTTGGGTTGATATCAACGAAGATATCGAGGATCAACCGCAACGTCCCCTGAAGCTGGCGCTAACCACATGGCGTTGGGCAATTACGATCTACAGTGTCCTAGGCGCGCTCGCAACTCTACCCGTGTTACAGTGTGGGTTTGTTCAAGGTGCCGTCAAGACACCTTTGTGTAGAGTTTGGTTAGAACCACCGTTCTTATTCAAACAGTATTTCCATGCCGGTTCCACACCTCAATTTTTGGGTTTCATGGGAATGGTTGGATTATTTTTTTACGTCCTTTTCTTGAGCTATTTTGTCCTAATTCGGCTAGGAAAACAGGGACGTTCAGCGTTGGAACAATAAACAGTTTAGGACAAAAAGAGAGTCGCAATGACTGATTTCATGGGGCGACGCTTGGAGCAATATACGATGAAGCGCCCGAAGGAAGTCTTAATTGTCACTGCCCAAATTGCTGGACAAGACGACCAAGTTACGATTTTCAAGGGCTTTTCCAGTTCTTTAATGCGCCCAACATCGTTTGATCCGGATGTCCCAGTGCTACCGGCTGAGGCAGAGATTATCACAATTGATCGAGTGGCTAGCCCCTATAACCCAGATGCACCTCATTATCTCCAGCAAGGGTTGACCATAGAAACTATGGAACAGCTATTATCGGACGTTGGAGTTTAAGTCGATTCATAATATTTAGGCATCAGGCAAGGGCGTTGCACCAATGTAGGGGTAGCGCCCTGCTGGATTTTACCTGTAGTAGCACTAGCTTGGTCAAGCGAAGAGACTGCCTACCCGAATGTAGAAGTAGCGAAGAGAGTGCCTACCCTAGTGAATTCATACAAATTTTACACAGTT
>CADCTM010000462.1 GCA_902805485.1 uncultured Coleofasciculus sp.
GGTCAGCCTCACGTGGATGTCGAGGACCTTCTTGGTCATAAGCAGTTCTCTGATTGAAGAATTTGACGACCTGCCGCTTGTAGTCATCCATCTGCTTCGGAACTAGAGTCCATACGATACTAGCCATGCTAAAAGAGGCAGAGCGACAAGATGGTTAAGAAACCGCCAAGCGGATTGTGGTCCCCTTCGATCACCTGATTCTTCATCGGCCTCTGTTGCGATCGAGGGTAGTGTTCTAGACGTGTTGTTATGCAGGTAAAATAGGCTGAACGGTTATGTTGGGTAGAACAATGGTTTTAGAACCTATTCATTGTCCTGATTGTGATGGAATTGATGTAATTAAGCATGGCACAACATCCGCAGGTAAGCAGCGCTATCGTTGCCAAAATCCAGAGTGCAGTCGCAGTAGCTTCATCCGAGAGTACAGCTACCAAGGCTACTTACCTCATGTCAAACAGCAAATCAGTGACATGGCGATCAACGGCAGCGCGGAAGTGTGCCTGGAGAATCATTCTTCAGGCCACCTTCCTTGGGATTCGAGATACCGCTCGTGTGCTGGGCATTAGCCCGACGACAGTGATCGAAGAGTTAAAAAAAAGATCCACATCTGCGAGCGGTCAATGAAGTAGTTCTCGCTGAACGTGCACCCCATCAAATCATTGTTCAACTCTGCCGTGAAGATGATTTGGAGATAGAGGCTGAGATGGATGAGATGTGGAGTTATGTCAAATCGAAACGACAGCAACGATGGTTATGGCTCGCGATTGACCACGTGACGCAACAAGTATTGGCGTATGTGTTGGCATCCCATGAAGATGAAGCGTTTCTCGAACTCAAAGCGTTGTTAGAGCCGTTTGGCATTATGCAGTTTTACACTGATGGTTGGGGTGCTTATCAACGCCATTTAGAACCAGCTCTACACACGGTTGGTAAACACAACACTCAGAGGATTGAGCGCAAGCATTTAACCTTACGCACTCGGATCAAACGACTGACTCGCAAAACAATTTGCTTTTCTAAGTCAGTGCTGATGCATGATGTGGTGATTGGATTACTGATCAACCGTCTAGAATTCGCTTTGCCTGTTTAACCTTCAACAACACGTCTGAAACACTACCGCCCAACTGAACTTCATTGCTCAACTATTAAACGTGGCTGCCTAAGCTAGGTGATGACTCAGGAGTTTTTGTAGCTTCTCCTCTTTTTGCAACAAAACCCTTGGAGCGTTTAACCTTACAGCTTATTTACAACAACACAATCGGGATACTCACTACTTACATACTAAGGTCATATGACCAGATTGGATATAAAAGGTTTTATCAAGTATTGGCGTCTACCCACTAAGGTATGAGAGAATTACGAACCAAGCCACGTTGCTTGACGTGCAAGGAGACAATAGATGCCATCTCTAACTGATTGGTTAATGATTTTTGTAATTGGATGCCTTGCCGTCACAAGTCCTGGTCCTAATCTTGCTATCACCCTTCGCAATAGCTTGGTGTACTCCCGGCAAGCAGGGGTCTACACTGCCGTTGGTCTAGCTGCTGGCAATTGCTTCCATGCAACCTACTGCCTGATTGGCATTGGAGTGATCATTTCCAAATCAATCTTGCTGTTTAATGCCCTCAAGTGGTTAGGTGCTGGGTACCTGATATACATCGGCATCAAATCCTTGCAAGCAAAGAAACATGTTGGCAATGTGGTTATCACACAGCATACGCAGGATATAAGTCATCTCGCAGCAGTGCGCATGGGGTTTTTAACAAACTTACTGAATCCAAAAGTAACCTTGTTCTTTTTGGCACTTTTTACCCAAATTATTCGACCAGCGACACCCCTATCTGCCCAGGTGGTATATGGCCTGACGATGATTGGGCTTGAGTTCACATGGTTTGCTTTGGTTGCTATCTTGATTTCGCAACGTTCGATCAAGAAGCTTTTGCTGTCAGTATCCCATTGGATTGAACGAATAATGGGGATAGTACTAATTGCTTTAGGCGTGCGTTTGGCATTTACGAAAGCAAGCCATTAGGCAAGATAGCCTGAGCAGGCCTGATCAAAAAACTTGGGGGCGATTGCCTGAGCAGGCCTGATCAAGAGGTAGGGCTTTCTTACTCAAGGTGTAGAGGCACCCTACTTTGTAAGCACTTTAGCCACCCTCCTAATGCCCTCCTGTAATTGCCCTGGGGTAAGTTCACCATAACCAAAGATAAACTCTCCGCTCAGTTGGGCATTGAGATAATGAGCTTGGGCAGACATTATTCCCACTCCCACTTGTGCAGCACGATCAACAATTTCCACATCACTTAGATCAATTTGGCTACTAAGTACACATAAGTCTGTCTTGAGCAAGCGACCACCCCTCAAAGAGGGCCTCAAATTTTCTCAGGCCTTGACTTAAGGTGCGAATGCCAGGAGGGGGTTGAGAGCAATAGCCCGACCA